>CAXQAV010000374.1:0-22174 GCA_964221795.1 Luminiphilus sp.
CTCTGTGACTGCGAGATGGTGGGTGCAGTGATCATCCGCCGCTACCTGCCAGCCGACAATCAGGTGATCGTCACTCTCAATGACGCATCCGTGCCGGAGCGCGCCAAAGAGATTGGCAACACCCGCTCTGCCGCTGCGGTTGAGTTGTGGAAAGACCACCTCGCTGGTGCCGTGGTCGCCATCGGCAACGCGCCCACAGCCCTCTTTCATCTGCTCGAACTGCTCGAGCAGGGATGGCCGAAACCTGCCATCATCCTCGGCTTCCCCGTTGGCTTTATCGGTGCCGCCGAAAGCAAAGCCGAACTCGCTCGCGATGCGCGAGGGTGTGAATACATTGCTTTGCGTGGGCGGCGCGGCGGGTCAGCCATGGCCTCTGCCGCCGTCAATGCCCTTGCTGCAGGATTGCCCGAAGATGCGTGATGCCTGGCTCCATATCGTCGGTATCGGCGAAGACGGGATGGACGGGTTGGTGCCTGCCACCCGCGCTGTGGTCGAGGCTGCCGAAGTCATCATTGGCGGCGAACGTCACCACTCATTGACCGAATCCGTCACCGCCGAGCGGCTGGCATGGCCGCATCCTTTCGATGCGCTGATCGAGACGATCGAGGGCCTCAAGGGCCGCCGCGTTGTGATCCTCGCCACCGGTGATCCGCTCTGGTTCTCGGTGGGTGCACGGATCGGGCGGGCGATTGATCCCGCCCAGATCGTCTATCACCCGCAGCTGTCCGCATTCCAACTGGCCAGCGCCCGCATGGGCTGGTCGCTGGCGGATGTGGAAACGCTGACCGTGCATGGCCGCCCTGTAGAGCAGATGATCGCCTTCATCCAGCCTGACGCGCGGCTCTTGGTGCTGACCACAGGGGCAGAGACCCCGGCGCAGATCGCGAAATTCCTCACCGAGCGTGGCTTTGGCAAATCGCCGATGACGGTACTCGCCGCCATGGGTGGCAAGGACGAGGCCCGTTTTGACGGTCTGGCGGAAAGCTGGGACCACACGGTGCCCGCCTTCAACACTTTGGCCGTGGAATGTATCGCCGCCCCCGATGCAGCCCTGCTGCCGCGCGTGCCGGGGCTGGCAGACAACCTCTTCCAATCCGACGGCACCATGACCAAACAAGAGGTGCGTGCGGCAACCGTGGCCAAACTAATGCCGATGCGCGGGGCGCTGCTCTGGGATATCGGCACAGGCTGCGGCTCGGTCGCAATCGAATGGATGCGTGCGGCGCGCTACGCCCGCGCGATCGGGATCGAGCCCCGTGCTGACAGGCGGGCCATGGCTGCGGCCAATGCGCTCGCGCTCGGTGCGCCCAAGCTGGAGTTGATCGACGGTACCGTGCCTGAGGCGCTGGATGGACTTGAGGCCCCTGATGCAATCTTCATCGGCGGTGGCCTCAGCCGTGAAACCTTCACCGCTGCTTGGGCGGCCCTGCGTCCGTTGGGGCGTCTGGTGGCCAATGCGGTGACGCTGGAAAGCGAAGCCGAGCTGATCGCGCTGCACAAGGAATTCGGCGGCGATCTGGTGAAACTTTCGGTCCACCGCGCCGAACCCGTCGGGCGTCTGACCGGATGGCGGCCCCTGATGCCCGTCACGCAATGGAGCCTTGTGAAGCGATGACGGGTGTCCTTTATGGTGTCGGCCTCGGTCCGGGTGCGCCGGACCTGATCACGCTGCGCGCGGCCCGGCTGATCGAAGGGGCAGAGGTTATCGCCTATCCAACCCTCGCCGGTGCCGACAGTTTCGCGCGATCCATCGCCGCTGACCTGATCAAACACGGCACGCGGGAAATCGTGATGGACGTGCCCATGTCGGTGGAACGCCAGCCTGCGCAGGATGCCTATGACAAAGGGGCTGCTGAAATCGCCGCAGCCCTCGATGCAGGCCACGACGTTGTTTGCCTCTGCGAAGGCGACCCGTTCTTCTACGGCTCTTTCATGTATCTTTTCGCGCGGCTGTCTGAAAACTACCGCGTCGAAGTCGTGCCGGGCGTGACTTCGATCACCGCCTGTGCTGCACGCGCGGGCATGCCTTTGGCTGCGCGGAACGAACGGCTGACGGTCCTGCCGGGCCCTCTGCCCGAAGACGAACTCCGCGCCCGCATCGCCGGGGCCGAAAGCGTCGTCATTATGAAGGTCGGGCGGCATCTGGCCAAAATCCGCGCCATCATCGAAGACCTCGGCCTGACCGAAGCTGCCATTTATGTCGAGCGCGCAACCCTGCCGGAGGAGGTGGTCCTGCCGCTGGCGCAGGCGCCCGAGAAGGCGCCGTATTTCTCCATGATCCTGTTGACGAAAGGGGCCGATCCTTGGCTTTGAAACCTGTTGTGCTGGCCCTCTCGCGTTCGGGCGAGCCGGTCGCGCACCGTATTGCCGCCGCTCTGGACCTCGCCGTGCACGGGCGCGTGGGCCGTGTGGATCAGGCTGATGCCTATTTCGCCAATGCGCTGGATCACGCGCGTGATCTCTTTGCGGCGGGCGTGCCGATCATCGGTGTCTGTGCCTGTGGCATCCTGATCCGTGGCGTGGCCCCATTGCTTGCCGATAAGCGGACCGAACCTCCGGTGCTGTCTGTTTCGGATGACGGCTCGGTTGTTGTACCGCTTCTGGGAGGACATCGCGGAGCGAACAAGCTGGCGGCGCAGGTCTCGGATGTTCTGGGTGCGGTGGCTGCCGTGACAACGGCAGGCGACGTCGCACTCGGTATCGCCTTGGACGAACCCCCCGCTGGCTGGCGGCTGGTCAACCGCGACGACGCCAAGGGCGCGATGGCCGCTCTGCTGGCAGGTGGCGGAGCGACAGTGACCGGCGACGCTCCATGGCTGGCCGAGCTGCCAAAGGGCGATGCGCTGCGTATCTCTGCCACCACCGCTCAGCAGGATGACCTGGGCGAGGACCATCTGCAATTCGCGCCGCAACAGATCACGCTCGGTGTCGGCTGCGCCCGAGACTGCGATCCGGCGGAGCTTGAGACGCTTGTACAATCGGTGCTGGACGCGGCGGGCCTCGCGCCCGAGGCGATCCATTCGGTCAATACCATCACGCTCAAGGCCGACGAACCTGCGATCATCGCGCTTGCGGATAAGTTAGGTGTGCCGCTGCGCCTGTTCGATGCCGAAACGCTGGACGCAGAAACACCCCGCCTGGCCAATCCGTCTGAGGTGGTCTTTGCCGAGGTCGGCACACATGGGGTTTCAGAAGCGGCAGCGCTCGCGCAGGGCGGGGCAGAAGCCGAACTACTGGTTGCCAAACAGAAGACCAAGAACGCCACCTGCGCGCTGGCCCGCGTGCCCGCACCTCTGACCGAGTTGAAGGGCCGCGCCCGTGGTCGTCTTTCGGTCGTCGGCATCGGTCCCGGTCAGGCGGTTTGGCGGACGCCCGAGGTGTCGCGGCTGGTCTCCGAAGCCGAGGAACTGGTTGGATACGGTCTCTATATCGACCTGCTGGGTCCGCTTGCGATCGGCAAGGAACGCTCAGACTTCCCGTTGGGGGGCGAGGAAGACCGCTGCCGCTATGCGCTTGAACAGGCGGGCAAAGGCAAGAACGTGGCGCTGGTTTGTTCGGGCGATGCGGGCATCTATGCAATGGGCGCGCTCGTATTCGAATTGCTGGATCGTGGACCCGACCAGATGGGGGTCTCGGATGCCGCGCGGCGGGTCGAAGTGATCTGCTCGCCCGGTGTCAGCGCCCTGCAAGGGGCGGCGGCGCGGGCAGGGGCGCCGCTGGGTCACGATTTCTGCGCGATCTCGCTTTCGGATCTTCTGACCCCGCGCGAGGATATCATCAAGCGCCTGCATGCCGCGGCGCAGGGTGATTTCGTCATCGCCTTCTACAACCCGGTCTCCATGCGGCGCCGGACCCTTTTGGCCGAGGCGCGGGATATCCTGTTGCAACACCGCCCTGCGGACACGCCGGTGATGCTGGCGTCATCGCTGGGCCGGCCCGAAGAATATATCCGCTATCGCCGTCTGGCCGATCTGCAGGTTGATGAGGTGGACATGCTGACGGTGGTCCTGATCGGCTCGTCCAACTCGCGGCTGGCGCAATTGGGCGAGGGGCCGCGGATGTATACGCCGCGCGGATATGCACGCAAGATTGACGGGGACTTGGCCGGATAGGGCAGATGCCTCCCGCGGAGGGTGAAGGGCGGGTAAGAAATGATCCAGTGGATCATTTCAGCCCTGAACGGGCGGAGCCCGACAGGAAAGAAAGGTGAAGCGATGACAGTCTATTTTATCGGCGCAGGACCGGGTGATCCTGAACTGCTGACCCTCAAGGCCGCGCGGATCATCGGTGCTTGTCCGGTCTGCCTCTATGCCGGATCGCTGGTGCCGGAAGAGGTCGTGGGTTGCGCGCCTGCGGATGCGCTGGTGATGGATACCGCGCCGATGACGCTGGATGAAACCCATGCGGAAATCGTCAAGGCCCATGCCAAGGGGCAGGACGTGGCGCGTGTGCATTCCGGCGACCCTTCGCTGTATGGCGCGATTGCGGAGCAGATCCGGCGTTTGAAGGCCGACGGCATCGACTACCAGATCATCCCCGGTGTGCCCGCCTATGCCGCCGCTGCCGCCGCACTTGGTACCGAGCTGACCATCCCCGAGGTCGCGCAGTCGATCATCCTCACCCGTATGTCGATGAAATCGACCTCCATGCCCGCAGGTGAGACGCTCGAGAATTTCGCCCGCACGGGTGCGACGCTGGCGATCCACCTCGGTATTCGCGCCCTGCGCGAGATCGAGCGGCAGCTGGCCCCCTATTACGGCGAGGACTGCCCCGTGGCCGTGATCTACCGCGTCGGCTGGCCGGACCAGATGATCATCCGCGGCACGCTCATGGATGTGCGCGAAAAGGTCCGCGCGGCGAAAATCACCCGCACGGCGCTGATCCTCGTCGGACCTGCCTTATCTGATTCGCACGGGTTTCCGGACTCCGCTCTCTATGATGCAGCCAAGCCGCATGTGCTCCGACCGCGCGTGAAAGCCTGATTTTTAAGGGCTTTCTGCGCCGCAGCGACGAATGTCATTTGAAATTTACCTTTGTAGGCCCATTCTCTGCCTCAAGTGGGAGAGGTGATTGGAATGTATGCGTTTTTGCCCGATGCGGTGCGTGAAGGTCTCGAACAGGCGCGCAAGGGCGCTCTGAAACGGAAAGACCGCCTGTCGGTGCATGACGGGGATGCCACCTATCGCATCCAGCGGTTCTGGGATGGCGGCTTTGCACTCGACCTGGAAGGGTCGGAAAAGTTGCGTGGCCACGTGGACATCTACGATGGCCCCAAGCACCTCTATCAGTGCCTTGTGATGTCCTCGGTTGAGGATGGTGACGAACGTGTCTTCGAATTCAAATGGGCCACGCTCGTCGCCTCCGGTCCGGCGGCAGATTTCGTGCGGCCCGAATTCGTGCCTGCCGGCCTGATCTCGCGCGACAGCTAGGCGCTACTGTAGATCCGAGAAAGCGTTTTGCAGGCGGGCCACCGCCTCTTCGACGATATGGCGCTGCGTAGCAAAGTTGATCCGCATGAATGTCTCGCCACCTGTGCCAAAGGTCGGCCCGTCAGAAGCCGCGATCTTTGCACCCTCACGGAAACGGGTCCTGATCTCTTCGTGGCTCATACCCGTGCCCGCGAAATCCACCCACGCCAGATAGGTCGCTTGCAGCGGCATGTAACTGACACCCGGAATCTGGCTGAGACCGTCGTGCAAGATGTCGCGGACCTCGGTCAGATGAGCCGTCTGCGCATCAGCCCAGACCGCCCCCGCAGGTGTGTAAGCGGCTGTGATCATGCGGATACCCATGGTGTTGGGCTGGTAGTCGATTTCATTGATGCGGTTGCGCATCTGGGCGCGCAGCCTGTCGTCGGGGATGATCATATTGCCCGTGCGCAGACCCGCGATGTTGAAGGTCTTGGACGCAGCAGTGACATAAACCGTGTTGTCGGCTGTCTCGGGCGAGGCGACATGCATGGGGACAAAGGTTTCGCCTGCATAAAGCAGATCTTGATGGACCTCGTCGCTGACCAGCAGCATGCCGTTATCGCGAGCGAATGCTGCGACCGCGCGCAGTTCTTCCGCCGTCCAGACGCGCCCTGACGGGTTCTGCGGAGAACACCAGATCAGCATCTTCTCGCGCCCCGTGAGGCGCGATTTGGCATCGTCGAGATCAAGGACATAGCGGTTGCCCTCAAGCACCATCGGGCATTCGGTGACGACTCGGCCCGACTTGTTAATCTTGTTGGCGAACTCATGATAGACGGGGGTGAAAATTGCGACGGCATCGCCCTTTTCCGTCCAGACATCGAGTGCCATGGCGATCCCGTGCCCAAGTCCTTGTGTGCTGAGGATCCAGTCGGTGTCGATTTCCCAGCCATGGCGGTGCTTCATCCACCATTGGATCGCGCCCAGATAGGCCGCATCCTGCCAGCCGTAGCCAAAGACACCGTGGTCCACCGCCTCCTGCACCGCTTCGCGCACGCAAGGCGCCGTCGGATAGTCCGAATCCGCCGTCCACATTGCCAGCCCGTCATCGGGAGACACGCCATAGAGCCTCTCCATCATGTCCCATTTTGTCGAGTTCGTGTTGCGGCGGTCGATGCGGGTGTTGAAATTCATCTTTGTCTCCAGTCTTCGCGTGGCAAACTGGGGCGAAGCAGAGGGGGGTTCAAGACCAATAATGCGCTTAGCTTGCGGTGGGCGCAGTGACGGACTAGATGAGGCGCATGACACTGCGAAATATCCTCATCCATCCCGATCCGCGCCTGAAAAAGGTGGCGACGCCGATTGCCTCGGTGAACGACGAAATCCGTCGGCTGGCGGACGACATGCTGGAAACCATGTACGACGCGCCCGGCATCGGATTGGCGGCACCCCAGATCGGCATCACCGAGCGTCTGCTGGTCATGGATTGCGTCAAGGACGAGAACGCCACACCGGAACCGATGGTGCTGATCAACCCCGAGATCACGTGGAGATCCGAAGGACTGAACGTCTACGAAGAAGGCTGCCTCTCGATCCCCGAGCAATATGCCGAGGTCGAGCGCCCTGCCGAGGTCGAGGTGCAGTGGACGGATGAGCATGGCAAGGCGCGCCGCGAGCGGTTCGATGGTCTCTGGGCGACCTGCGTGCAGCACGAGATCGACCACCTGAACGGCAAGCTCTTTATCGACTACCTCAAGCCGCTGCGCCGCCAGATGATCACCCGCAAGATGCAAAAGCTCAAACGCGAGCGGGCGCGGGGCTAGGGGGTATGGCGCACCGTCCCTATTTAGCATGGCCGCATCCGGCCCTGCGCAAACCCGCGACTGCCGTGGCGGAAATCACCGATGAGGTCCGCGCGATCTGGGACGAAATGATCGACGCCATGGACACGATGCCCGGCGTCGGCCTTGCCGCGCCACAGCTCGGGATCGACATGGCGCTGGCCGTGGTCGATGCCTCGAACAAGCGCGGTCAGGCGATCCGGCTGGCGAACCCGCAGATCCTGCACAGCAGCATCGAGTTGCGCGAACATGAAGAAGGCTCCCCGAATCTGCCGGGCGTCTGGGCCAAGATCAAACGCCCCCGCGCGGTGACCGTGCGGTTTCTCAATGACAAGGGCCAGTGGGACCGGCAGGAGTTCGTGGGCCTCTGGGCGACATCCGTGCAGCACCAGATCGACCACCTGCAGGGCAAGATGTTCTTTGACCGCTTGGGCCGCGTGAAGCGGGATATGCTGATCAAGAAGGCGCAGAAATTGGGGCGCAGCGCTGTCTGAGAACGCAGGTGCCTCCGGCAGGAGTTTCCTGGGAGAAAGAAGGGGTGAACGCATGCGCATCGTTTTTATGGGAACGCCTGATTTTTCGGTTCCTGTCCTGCAGGCATTGGTCGATGCAGGCCACGAGATTGCCTCTGTCTATTGCCAGCCGCCACGCCCCGCAGGCCGTGGCAAGAAGGACCGTCCCTCGCCCGTGCAGCAGCGGGCCGCGGAACTGGGCTTGCCCGTGCGCCATCCCGTCAGTCTGAAGGGCGCGGACGCACAGGCCGAATTTGCGGCGCTTGATGCCGATATTGCCGTGGTCGTCGCCTATGGTCTTCTCCTGCCGCAGGCCGTTCTGGATGCGCCGAAGCACGGTTGCCTCAATATTCATGCATCGCTCCTGCCGCGCTGGCGCGGTGCCGCGCCGATCCATCGTGCGATCATGGCGGGCGATCCTGAAACCGGCATTTGCATCATGCAGATGGAGGCGGGACTGGACACCGGACCTGTCCTTTTGCGCGAGGCGACACCGATCAGCGCCGAAGAAACCACCGGCGCGCTTCACGACCGCCTGTCGAAGATGGGCGCGCGTCTGATTGTCGATGCTCTCTCACGGCTGCCGGACCTGCCGCCAGAGGTGCAGCCGGACGAAGGCGTCACCTACGCCGCCAAGATCGACAAGGCCGAGGCGCGCGTGGATTGGACCCGGACAGCCACCGAGGTCAGCCGTCAGATTAGGGGTCTTTCGCCCTTTCCGGGCGCATGGTGCGAGGTCGCGGGCGAGCGGGTCAAACTGCTCGGCGCGCGTGTTGTCGGTGGGAGTGCTGCGCCGGGCACGGTCCTGTCCGGCTTTACCATAGCTTGTGGCGAGGGCGCTGTGGAAATCACCCGCGCACAGCGCGCGGGTAAAAAGCCGATGGAGGCGGCAGAGGTCCTCAAAGGGCTGGATCTCGGCAAGAGTGTGGACTGACCTAGGACGCTGCGGCCTTGGCGACACGTTGACGGGGTTTTGACTGCGTTCAACTGGTAGACCGCTGTAAAGTCGGTATAACGCGCTTTGGCGATAGCAGGTGACGGGGGATCCGTGCAGACTTTTACACGCAGATATTTTTCGGCAATGCTTCTCACAAGCAGTGCGGCGGCCTGTTCGCCTGCACTTGAGGATGCACCTGAAGTCGCCGAATTGCCGGACTACATCGAAGGCTACGGCCCGATTGAGGATGCGGGATACAATCTTCCGCCGATCCCTGCAAAATACACCCAAGGCGTCAACCGCCGTATGAGCGGCATCTATCTGGGCGAGGCCCCGCCGAATTCGCTCGACGTCGATCCATACGCCAAGTTTCTTTATCATGTGAAGGACGATGGCACCTGCACCCGATATCCCGTGGGTGTGGGCCGGCAGGGGCGGTCGATCCGTGGCCGCGCGCGTCTGCAGTACAAACGCAAGTGGCCAAGCTGGACGCCAACCCAGAACATGCTGCGCACCGAGCCCGAGGTCTATGCGCCTTTTGCCGCCGGTCTGCCGGGCGGACTCCGCAGCCCCCTGGGCGCGCGGGCGCTTTACCTTTTCCGCAACGGGCGCGACACCCGCTACCGCATCCATGGTACCAACGATCTTGAGTCCATCGGGAACTCCGGCTCGGCGGGCTGTATCCGCCTGTTCAATCAGGACATCATCCACCTTTACGACCAGATCGAAGCGCCCATGACGGTGCTGATCCGGTCTGAGGAAGAGTCGCTGAGGATTGACCCCGAGCATTTCGGACGCGGTGTCGAACTGCCTCCCAAGATCATTGATCCGGAAGAGCTGCTCAGCGAAGAAGGTATCGCGACCGACCGCCCGCCGGTCTTTGATGACGAGGAAGAGGCATAGGCAGGCGCGATGGACGCGCTTTTGTCAGAAGGTCTGGTCCTGCCGGCGTTGATCCTCGGGGTGGTTGGCTATCTGGTGCCACGGCTTCTGGCGAGGATCTTGCCCGAGGGGGTCTTGCCGTTGCTGGTGAATGGACTGCTCTCGACGGTTCTGTGCTGGGTGCTAACGTCGGGTTTCTTTTACCTGCTGTATTTCTGGCAGGGTGCCCCGCTCGCAAAGTTCAGCCTGCCTGACCTTGGTGCAGCCGCCCTGTTTTTCGGAAGGCTCGGTCTGGCCTCGGCGCTGATCTGGGCACCTGTGATGCTCTTGTCGCTCTCGGGGCTGCCACGCAAATGGGTGCATGAAACCTGGTAGCCGTGTCCGCGCACCGCGTTGATTTTCGGTGCAAAGACACCCAAATGGGAAAGATGCACCGCGAGGAGGGACGCATGGCCTTTATCAAACTGGTTGTCTTCGGCTTCATCGGGCTGACTGTCATCTATTGGTCGATTTCGCTCTATGCGCGGTCGGTGACAAAGGAACGGCTGGAAGATGAATTCGACGCTGACAACCCTGATGGTGATCGTGCGGCGCGCGATTCATTTGTCGCGGAAGGGCTGAAAGACTATGACACCTCGATCCGGCCCAAACTTGTCGGGCTGGTCTACGTGGTGCCGACGGTTGTGATCGGCGCGATCATCTATACGATCAACGCCAACTGAGGGGGCGTCCATGCAGCGTATCAAGATCATCTTCCGTGTGTTGCTGTTCGTCGTGATCGGCAGCTTCTTCCACTACACCCTGCCGCAGCACGATATCGTGCGGGTCACCTCGACCGAGATCATCCGTACGGATTTCAGCGGCTGGAACCGGATGTTCTATGCCTCGGCAGATGCAGGATCGGCAGATCAAGACACGCGCGACCTGCGCCTGATCAATACGCAAAAGCGGGATGCCTGGCTGCTGGGCTTTCTGCCCCGCGAGAGCGAAAGCGTCATGGTCTACCGCAACGAGGACACAGGCTGGGGCTGGCCGCTCTACTTCAAGTTCGACAGTGCCGATTTACAGGCCGAAGCGGCAAACCTTGCCCGTGGGGACGAATGGGCAGTGATCACCCATTACGGCTGGCGGGTGCGCTGGGCGAGCATCTATCCCAACGCGGTCTCGATCCGCCCTGTTGCAGGCCCGGATGTGAATATCATCCCGTGGTTCAATATCTTCTTCTTCATCTTCCTCGGGGTGGCCGCGCTCTTCATCCGTGCGATGTGGCGGCAGTTCATGGAGCGTTCGGTTGATCCGCTGCTGGACAAAGCCGAGCACCAGATCGACGAGGTGCAGGCGGGTGTTGCCAAAAGCCGCGGACGCATCGCACGCTGGTTCCGGCGCGGCTAGGGGGCTTTGCCCCCGGCGCGTGCCGCGCCTCCCCCAAGGTATTTGGGAACATGAGAAGGGGCGCGATTACTCGCCGTAGGGGATCCAGATATTCTTGACCTCGGTTGCGGCGGCAAGGAATTCGTGCGTCGCGGGCGCGACCGCTTTGCCGTTGTTCACCCAGGTCCGTTTCAGGTTGCCGGCGCTCGCCTTTTCGATGGTGGCCGAAAGGTCGCTCGACGAGAATGACCAGACCGCATCAAGATCGAGATGCGCGGCCAGAGTCGGTGCGAGCTCGGCATGACTGCCGGTCAGGATGTTGACCACGCCCGCAGGCACGTCGGAGGTTTCCAGCACCTGATAGAAATCGGTTGCTGCCAGCGGGAAGGGTTCACTCGCCACGCAGGCAACACGGTTGCCCATCGCAATCGCCGCAGCCATCGCATCCACCAGCCCGCCCAAAGGCCGCGCGTCATCACAAAGGATGCCGATCTTCCCCACAGGTTCCTTCATCGCCAGCGCCACACCACGGATCGGCACGCCATGTGCCTGCCCGTCGTATTTGTCGGCCCATGCGGCATAGGTAAAAAGACTGCGGACAGCAGCCTCGACCTCATCCGCGCCGCCGCGCTTGCCGTTCATATTGTCGATCCGTGTGGCGAATTCCTCGGCCCGTGCCGAAAGGTTCTCGGCGATATAGTAGAGGATCTGTGCGCGCAAATGGCCGGTGGTCTTGGACCAGCCCGAGGCTGCATTCATTGCTTCGACCGCGTTGCGGATATCCTTGCGGTTGGCAATCGAGGCATGGCCAAGCAGCTTGCCACGCGGCGAGTAGACAGGCTGCGAATAGCCGCCGTCGGGCCGCGCCTGTTTACCACCGATATAGAGCTTTGCCGTCCGGTCGAGCGGATCGGCGGGGGTGCCGTCCTCGGTGGTGAAGGCTGCGATTTTGGTCAGCGGTTTGGCGGTACCTTTGGGCTTGGTATAGCCAGACAGCCCTTCCCAGCCGCCTTCGCGCCCGAAGCCGCTTTCGCGCACGCCACCGAAACCGGCGGCAGCGTCCATCATATTGGTGCCATTCACCCAGACGATTCCGCAGGCAAGTTTGGGTGCGACATCAAGGGCGAGGTTGATGTTCTCGGACCAGACCGAGGCGGCGAGGCCGTAACGGGTGTTATTTGCAATCTCGACCGCTTCGACCGGCGTGCGGAAGGTGGTCGCGGCCAGAACGGGGCCAAAGATCTCTTCCTGCATCAGGGTGGAAGCGGGATGCAGGCCGGTGATCAGGGTCGGGGGATAGAAACAGCCCTCTGGCGCGGTGGTTTGGAAGGTTTCGCCTTCGGTATTGGCGTCGACCATCGCCTTGATCTGCTCCAGTTGTACCGGATCGACGATGGCACCCACGTCGATGCATTTGTCGAGAGGATCACCCACGCGCAGGCCCTGCATGCGGGTCTTCAGCTTTGCATAGAACCGCTCGGCAATGCCTTCCTGCACCAGAAGCCGCGAGCCTGCGCAGCAGACCTGCCCCTGATTGAACCAGATCGCATCGACAAGGCCCTCGACCGCTGAATCGAGATCGGCATCGTCAAAGACGATGTAGGGCGACTTGCCTCCCAGTTCGAGGGACAGCGCCTTGCCGCTGCCGGCTGTCGCTTCGCGTATCTTGCGGCCCACTTCGGTCGAGCCGGTAAAGGCGATCTTGTCGACGTCCGCCGCGACCAGCGCGGCACCGGTTTCACCATCGCCGGTGATGATGTTGACGACACCCGCAGGCACGCCCGCCTCGCGGCAGATGTCTGCAAAGACTATGGCGGTCATCGGCGTGTATTCGGCTGGTTTGAGGACGACCGTGTTGCCCATCGCCAGCGCGGGCGCGATCTTCCACGTGAGCATCAGCAGGGGGAAGTTCCACGGGATGATCTGGCCGCAGACGCCCAAAGCCTCTCGGTCGGGCAGTTCCGATTTCATCAACTGGGCAAAGCCTGCGTGGTGGTAGAAATGGCGGATTGCCAGAGGCACATCGATGTCCCGCGCCTCGCGGATCGGCTTGCCGTTATCAAGGCTCTCCATCACGGCCAGCAGGCGGGAGTGCTTCTGGATCAGGCGGGCAATCGCATAGAGAACGCGGGCGCGTTTGTGCCCCGATTTTGCCCATGCAGGTTGCGCCTTGCGGGCGGCGGTGACGGCAGCGGCGATTTCCTCGGCGGTGCCTTTGGTCACGCCGGCCAGTTTTTCGCCCGTTGCAGGGTTGTTGCTGGGAAAGTCATCCCGCAGCGGACCCCATTTGCCACCGATGAAATGGCCTGCGATGCCGCCACGGTCCGCGATCCAGTGCAACGCTTCCTTGCTGCTCTCGGGGGCTGGGCCGTAGTCCATCGTGTCGAAGATTTCCTTGACGGTCATGGGTTATCCAATCGCATGGCGCCACGATGCCGAATAGGCGCCCGTGACGTGGTGTTCGAGTTGCCGTTCGATGTCCCCCAAAAGGCTTGAGGCGCCGAAACGGAAAAGATCGGGCTGCAGCCAGCGGTCGCCAAGCTCGTCCTTGATCATGGCAAGGTAGACGAGCGCATCCTTGGCCTTGCTGATCCCGCCAGCGGGCTTGTAGCCCACCTTGATGCCGGTGCGGTCCTGATAGTCGCGGATTGCGCGGATCATGGTCAGCGTGACGGGCAGGGTCGCGTTGACGGGTTCCTTGCCGGTCGAGGTCTTGATGAAATCGGCCCCCGCCATCATGCACACCAGCGAGGCGCGGGCCACATTGCGCAGCGTGCCCAACTCGCCCGTGGCGAGAATCGCCTTGACATGGGCATCGCCACAAGCTGCCCGCATTTCCTTCATCTCGTCATAGAGCGCTTGCCAGTTGCTGGTCAGCACATGGCGGCGGCTGATGACAATGTCGATTTCCTTGGCCCCGGCCGCAACGCTCTCGCCAATTTCGGCGATGCGCAGGTGGAACGGCGACAGACCCGCAGGAAAGCCGGTCGAGACTGCGGCGACGGGGATACCCGAGCCTTCAAGGGCTGCAACGGCAGTCGGCACCATGTCGTGATAGACGCAGACCGCACCAGTGGTCAGACTTTCCATCCCCAGCGCTTCAAGGATCGGCTGGGCGACAGGCTGTTTTGCCTTGGCACAAAGGCGGCGCACGCGGCCCTCGCTGTCGTCACCGGAGAGGGTGGTGAGGTCCATCAGGCTGATCGCCTTGCAGAGCCATGCGGCCTGATAGTCTTTCTTCACGCTGCGGCGGCCCGGCAGGGTCGCGGCGCGGCGTTCGATTGCGGAAGTATTGGCCTGCACGGCCATGACCCAGTCAAGGTCGAGCGGCATGCCGTCATTGCGCGGCGCGTGGACCTGCGGCAGCTGCGCGGCAGCGGTCGCTGTGGGGGATTCTGTTGTCAGCAATCTTGCCTCCTCAAGTGCTTTGAGCGTGGCACTTTGCCTGTCTCTTGGCAAGCTTTGACCAAAAGGTCAAATATTGATTGCAAAAGCAATTGGCAACTGACGGAGCGTCAGTCCGGCTGCACGACCTGACGCTGGAACCTCTGGCGGTATTGCAGCGGGGTGATGCCGTGGGTTGCGCGGAAGAGTTTGTGGAAATGGGACATATTCGGGATGCCACATTCCGCCGCAATCTCGCTGACAGGTTCGTCATCCGTGGTCAGCGCGCGGGCGGCGTGTTCCATGCGGATGCGGTTGACATAGTCGGACGGCGTCTGCCCGAGGTATTTGCGCATCATGCGGCTGACATGCGGGTGCGCCTTGCCCGTGCGCGCGACCAGTCCGGCAGAGCCATTGCGGAAGACGGCACGGTCTTTGGCAGCAAGGCAAGCCTCCGTCAGCCATGGCGGCAGGTCACTTGGCAGGCTTTCGGCCATCAGTTCCGCGCAAAGCGGCAGCAGAAAGGCTTCGGCGGCGAGCGTGTCCGCGCGGCTGCGCTCAAGCTGCACAGCGGCGTGGTTCAATGCGGCCAGTTCGCGGATGCCTCGGTGGCTCTGCACATATCCCGCACCCGCCCAGAAGAGCTGTCCCTGCACATCGGGGTGCCGCTCCGCCAGCCCTTTGATCAGATCAGGGTGAAAGCAGATCGTGACGATTAAGGCATGCTCGCCCCGGCCCTGCAGCCCGTGGCGCTGGCCCGGTGCGATGAAGACCACGTCACCTTCGCCCAGTGTCACGGTGCCCTCTGGCAGATGGTGGCGCACCTCGCCGTTCTGCACCCAGAACAGCTCGTAAAAGTCATGGTCGTGCAGCTGACGCGGGCGGGCCGTGGTCAGTGTTGCGCGGGTCAGATGGACCATCGCGCCATCGCGCAGGATGTCTTGGTGGAGCAGCGTCGGACTCATGCCCGAAACCTAGCACAGCCATTGCTGCGCCGCAGCATCAAAATCGCGATAGCTGGTATGCGCGCGGCCCCGTGCGGGTTTTGCAGCGGAAATGCACCCAAGAGGGTGACAAATGCCGCGCGGCGCACTATCGCCTGCTCCACATGCCATTCAGACGCGAGACAGCCCATGTCCTTTGACCGTTCCATCAAAATCGCCCCTTCGATCCTCTCTGCCGATTTCGCCAACTTCGGCGCCGAATGCGAAGCCATCGAGGCGCAGGGCGCGGATTGGGTGCATGTGGATGTGATGGACGGGCATTTCGTGCCGAATATCACCTTTGGCCCCGCGACCTGTGCCGCGATCCGCCCCCACATCAAGGGCGTGATGGACGTGCATCTGATGATTGCCCCCGTCGATCCCTATATCGAAGCCTTTGCCAAGGCGGGTGCCGATGTGATCACCGCCCATGTCGAGGCCGGTCCCCATATCCACCGCACGTTGCAGGCCATTCGCGGCGCAGGCGCCAAGGCAGGCGTAGCTCTGAACCCCGGCACCCCGGCCTCTGCCGTGGAATACCTGCTCGATATGGTCGATCTGGTCTGCGTGATGACCGTGAACCCTGGCTTTGGCGGGCAGAAGTTCATCCACTCCCAGGTCGACAAGGTCCGTCAGCTGCGCGAGATGATCGGCGACCGCGAGATCCATATCGAGATCGACGGCGGCGTTGATCCGACGACTGCCCCCCTCGTCGTGGCGGCAGGTGCCGACGTGCTGGTGGCAGGCTCGGCGGTCTTCCGTGGCGGTTCGGTCAGCAACCCAGCGCCCTACGGCGAGAACATCCGCGCGATCCGGACAGCGGCTGTGGCCTGAGTTGCCTCAGGCCGACAGGCCAAGCGCACCGTCGTGCTCCAGATAGACAAAACCGTTTGCCGGTAGGGTCAGCTTTGCGCCCTGAACCGTGGCGTGGTGCGGCCCTTTGATCGTGGCCTCACCGGTTATTTTGACCACATGGGTGTCCTTGGAAAGGTTGAACACACAGGTGAGCGTCCGCTCATGCGCCGCCCGATGGAAGGCAAGGAGTGGCTCTGGCAAGGTGACGAACACGGTCTTCCCTTCGCGCAAAGCAGGCTGAGACTTCCTGAACGCGATGGCCTCGCGGTAGAAATGCAGGATGCTGTCTTTGTCAGCCTCAAGCAGATCAACAGCATGCGCGGCCTGTGGCTCTTTCACCGGCAACCATGGTTTTCCGGTCGAGAATCCGGCATTCAACTTGTCATGTTCCCAGACCATCGGTGTGCGGCAACCGTCACGGCCCTTGACCGCAGGCCAGTAACGCAGCGCGGGTGGGTCGGTCAGCTCGTCATAGGTCAGCTCGGTCTCGGTCTGGCCCAGTTCCTCGCCCTGATAGATCCCGATGGTGCCTTCAAAGCTCATCAGCATGGCACAGGCAAATCGGGCCATGGCATCTTCGGTTTCTGCATTCTCGGCCCAGCGGGTCACATGACGCGGCACGTCGTGGTTGCTGAAGGACCATTTCGGGTGGCCATCAGGCGCCCCCTGCCGAAAGCCCTCGATACAGCCGCGGAAGTGATCCACGCTGAAATCCGGCCCCAGCATCGCAAAGCTGTAGGCCATGTGCAGGCGCGACGATCCGGCCGTGTATTCGCCCATGATCTCGATCGAGCGGCGGCCCATCTCGCCGACTTCGCCGACCATCATGATGTCGTTATACTGGTCCGTCAGCTTGCGCAGACGCTCAAGAAATCCGAGGTTCTCGGGCTGTGTCTTGTCGTAGAAGTGCTGCTGCATCCCGTAGAGGTCGGTCGCCATCACCTGCGGTTTGACCTGTGCGGGCGGGTTCGAGCGCAGCTTCTTGTCGTGGAAGAAATAGTTGACCGTATCCATACGGAAACCATCCAACCCGCGATCCAGCCAGAACTTGCAGGTTTCGAGAATGGCATCAACCACATCGGGGTTGTGGTAGTTCAGGTCCGGCTGTGCTGCAAGGAAGTTGTGCAGGAAATACTGTCCGCGCTGGGGATTGAACTCCCACGCGGGGCCACCGAAATGGCTGTGCCAGTTTGTCGGCGGCGAGCCGTCGGGCTGCGGATCGGCCCAGACGTACCAGTCTGCCTTGGGGTTATCGCGGCTCTTGCGGCTTTCCTTGAACCAAGGATGCTGGTCGGAGGTATGCGACAGCACCTGATCGGTGATCACCTTCAACCCAAGCTCATGGGCGCGGGCGATCATGTCGTCAAAGTCATCCAGCGTGCCGAACAGAGGGTCAATGTCGGTATAGTCCGACACGTCATAACCCATGTCCTTCTGCGGCGAGGTAAAGATCGGCGACAGCCAGATACAGTCCACCCCGAGGCTCGCAATATGCGGCAGCCGCCGTGTGATGCCCTTGAGATCACCGACGCCGTCGCCATCATCATCCTGATAAGAGCGCGGATAGACCTGATAGATCACCGCATACCGCCACCATTCACGCATGTATCTTCTCCTTATTCGCCATAAAGCTATCAAAGCGCGAAGGCAGAGTCTCTGCACTGCAGCAGCGGATACGACCAAAGGTCGCGGGAGTGGTCAGGCGCCCAGCGTTTTCAGGATCGGACAGTCGGGTCTGTGGTCCCCTGCGCAGTCGCGCACGAGGTCCGACAGTGTCTCCTGCATGGCCTGCAAGTCAGCGATCTTTTCCTCGATCTCGCGCAGGTGCCCCTTGGCAATCGCGCGGACATCGGAACTGGCGCGGCTTTTGTCCTCCCAGAGCGCCAGCAGGTTGCGACAGTCCTCGATCGTGAACCCGAGAGCCCGCGCGCGACCCAGAAACGTCAGCTTGTGCGTATCGCTGTCGCGGAACGCACGATAACCGTTGGTGTCGCGCAGGGGCGTGACCAGCCCGATATCCTCGTAATAGCGGATCGTCTTGGCGGGCAGGCCCGAGTGTTCGGCAGCTTCTCCGATGTTCATGCAGTCACCTCCTGTTTCGGCACCCAGCGCAGGCGCAGCGCGTTGGAGAGCACAAAGACGCTCGACAGCGCCATCGCGCCCGCCGCCAGCATCGGCGACAAAAGCGGGCCGCCAAAGACGTAGAGCACGCCAGCCGCGACGGGGATCAGCGCGGTGTTATAGGCGAATGCCCAAAAGAGGTTCTCGCGGATATTGCGCATGGTACGGCGGCTGATCTCAAAGGCGTTGACCACGCCGCCCACATCGCCCGACATCAGGACCACATCGGCGCTTTCAATGGCGACGTCTGTCCCGGTGCCAATGGCGATGCCGATATCTGCGGCAGCAAGGGCAGGGGCGTCGTTGATCCCGTCACCGACAAAGGCGAGCTTGCCGTGCTTTTCCTGCAGTTCCTTGATCGTGCGGACCTTGCCCTCGGGCAGCACCTCGGCCACCACGTGATCAATACCCAGCTTGGCGGCGATCGCATTGGCGGTGCCCGCATTGTCACCGGTGATCATGGCGACGGTCTTGCCCATGGCATGGAGCGCCTTGATCGCGGCAGGTGTCGCCGCCTTCACAGGGTCGGACACACCGATCAGCGCTGCCAGCTTGCCGTCGATCGCAGCATAGAGCGGCGTCTGCCCTTCGCCCGCGATCCGTGTGGCAGCATCAGTAAGTGCATCCAGCGCGATCCCTTCCTTCGCCATCAACCGGTCGGCCCCGACCAGCACCGCGCGGCCATCCACCGTCGCACTGATGCCATAGCCGGTCAGCGTCTTGAAATCTTTCGGTGCTGTCAGGCTCAGGTCGCGGTCCTTGGCGGCCTGCACGATGGCCCGCGCAATCGGATGTTCGGAATGATCCTCTACGCTCGCGACAAGGCGCAGCACGTCTTCCTCGGTAAAATCCGTGACCTCAATCGCGGTCAGGGCAGGGTGGCCCTCGGTCAGCGTGCCGGTCTTGTCAAAGGCGATGACCTCGGCGTCCTGCAGTGCCTGCAGCGCGTCACCCTTGCGGAAGAGGACCCCCATCTCCGCAGCACGGCCCGTGCCCACCATGATCGAGGTTGGCGTGGCCAGACCCATGGCACAGGGACAAGCGACGATCAGCACAGCCACACCGGAAACGAGTGCGAAACTCAGCGCCGGATCAGGGCCGAAGATAAGCCATGTCAGCACAGTCAGTGCAGCGACGGCCAGCACGGCTGGCACGAAATACATGGTGATCTTGTTGACCAGATCCTGAATAGGCAGCTTGGCGCCTTGCGCGTCCTCGACCATGCGGATGATCTGGGCGAGCATGGTGTCCTCGCCGGTCTTGGTCACGCGAAAACTGAAACCGCCCGCACCATTCACCGTGCCACCGGTCACGTGTGCGCCCACCTGTTTTTCCACCGGCACAGGCTCGCCCGTGATCATGCTTTCATCGACGTAAGAGGTGCCTTGGGTCACTTCGCCGTCCAGTGCCACGCGCTCGCCGGGACGGACGCGGATGATCTGGCCGACGGCAATCTCAGCAATCGGCACCTCGCGGGTCTTGCCATCCAGTTCGAGCAAAGCCGATTTCGGCTGAAGACCCACGAGCTTGCGGATCGCCTCGCCCGTGCGGCCTTTAGCGCGTGCTTCAAGCAGGCGGCCCAAAAGGATCAGGGTCACGATCACCGCCGCGGCCTCGAAATAGACCGCACGGGTGCCGGCGGGCAGCACCTGCGGCAGAAAGGTTGCCACGGTGGAAAACGCCCATGCCGCAAAGGTGCCGACCGCAACCAGCGCATTCATATCCGGCGTCCCTTTCAGCAGGGCGGGGATGCCGCGCTCGAAAAAGATACGGCCCGGCCCTGCCAGTACGAGGGTCACCAGAACGAACTGTATCATCCAGCTTGTCTGCATCCCGATGGTATTGGCGACGAGGTGATGGACGCCCGGAATGAAATGGCCACCCATTTCGACAACAAATACAGGAAGCGTCAGAACAGCCGCGATACGAAATCGGCGCCAGAGGGCATCCGCCTCGGCCCCCTTTGTGTCAGGGCGTTCTGCCCCCTCAAGGCGTGGCTTGGCCTTGTAGCCTGCCGCTGTCGAAACACCGGCAAGGATCTGCGGGGTCGTGGCGCCATGCACGTATTTCACGACTGCCGATTCAGAAGCGAGGTTGACTGAAACTTCGGAAACGCCCTCGGCGGCGCCGAGTGCGCGTTCCACACGGCCAACGCAGGAGGCGCAGCTCATGTTCTCGATGTCGAGGGTCACCTGATCCAGCGTGGCAGGGTAGCCGGCCTCGGCCAGTGCTGCCGTCAGCTTGCCCGCATCTGCTGGCGTGTCGTAAGTGACAGTCGCACTGGCATTGGCAATATTGACGGCGGCATCCTGCACGCCATCTACGGATTTCAGCGCTTTTTCGGCGCGACCGACGCAAGAACCGCAGTTCAGGCCGGTCAGTTGCATCTTGATTGTCTCGGTCATTTTCAGGGCGTCCTTTTCTGGCTCGCCCCTCACATAAGGGTTCCACTCACTGGAAGGTCAATGGGTCTTGTGCGATTTCTTAGTCAGCAGCCCGGACCCGCGCGACAAGCGCTTCCAATTCTTCCAGAGGCACCGCGCCGGGGACCAGCGCATCGCCGATCACAAAGGACGGGGTGCCGGTAAAACCGAGCGCCTGTGCCAGCCCGCGCGAGGCATCAATATGGGCGGCGATTTCGGGGGCGTTAATATCCGCGAGCATCTGGTCGATATCAAGGCCCACCTCACGCGCGGCGGCCATGACCGAGGCTTCCTCGGCACGGCCACGCAGGCCCATCAAGGCCCAGTGCATTTCCTCGTACAAACCTTGTTCGCGTGCGGCGAGCGCGGCGCGGGCCGCAAAGACCGAACCTTCGCCAAGGATCGGCCATTCGCGGTAGACGACACGGACCTCATCATCGCCTTCAAGGAGCGCCTTCACATCGCCAGCGGCGCGTTTGCAATAGGGGCAGTTGTAGTCAAAGAATTCGACGATCACTGCCGTGGGAGCTTCGGCACCCATGAACGGCGCATTGGGGTCGTTCTCGAGGAAATCGCGCTGCTGGTTCAGCAGTTCTGCACTGGCGGCAGCCTGAGCTGCCTGACGCTGCTCTTCGAGGATCGCGACGGCTTCCATGATGATCTGCGGATTCTCGAGGATCGCCTGCAGGGCGAGCTCCTTGACCCGTTCGTCGGTCAGTTCCTGCGCCGGAGCCATAATAGGGGCCGCCATCAATGCCAGTGCCAGTAGAAGTCGTTTCATCAGCGTCCCGCCCGTCGTTTCGAAATTCGCGGCATCAAAACACGTTCGACCGGCGGGGACCAGACACATCTCCGTCACATGGCTGCATCTGTCTGCGTGGGTTTGCCGCACGGGCGGCGTTCCTTGCTTGTCTGGGCGCGGCAGGCGGAGTAGGTCGGGACCATGACAGTCCAACCCCTCAAAGCCCCCAAGACACGGTCATGGATGACCGGCGCTTTCTCGGTGATTGCCGTGATCGTGACGCTCATCTGCGTGATCCCCTATCTGGGCGTGCTGGCGGCGGCGGGGTCCGGTTCGTTCGAGACCCTCTCGCATTTGGCAGAGACTGTGCTGGGCCGGTACACCGTCACGACGCTTGTGCTCGTGGCGTTGGTGATGACAGGAACGGCGGCGATTGGTGCCGGAGCGGCCTGGCTGGTGACGATGACCGAATTTCCGGGCCGCCGCTGGATGGAGATCGCGCTGGCCCTGCCGCTGGCCTTCCCGGCCTATGTACTGGCCTACGGTTATACGCATGTGCTGGACCACCCCGGCATCGTGCAGTCCACCTTGCGCGATCTTACCGGCTGGGGTCCGCGCGACTACTGGTTCCCCGAGATCCGATCGATAGGCGGTGCAGCGCTGATGCTGACGCTGGTGCTTTATCCTTATGTCTACCTGCTGGCGCGGGCGG
>CAXQAV010000375.1:0-11748 GCA_964221795.1 Luminiphilus sp.
CGAACCCTCGCGCGCCCTTTGTCGAACTGGGGATCACCACCTGTTTTTCCTTCCTGCGCGGGGCATCGGATGCGGTGGACCTTGCCGCAACTGCCCATGCGTTGGGCTATGACGCTTTGGGCTGTGCCGACCTCAATACCATGGCCGGTGTCGTCCGCATCCATAGCGAGGCGACCAAGGCCAAAATGCGCCCCGTCATCGGCTGCCGTTTGCAACTGGTCACGGGCGAGGCGTTTCTGGCCTACCCACGCGACCGTGCGGCCTACGGGCGCCTTTGTACGCTGCTCTCCAAAGGCAAGATGCATGACGTGAACGGGGAATGGCAGGCCAAGGGGGCCTGCGACATCACCCTCGATGATCTCGCGCGCCATGCCGAAGGTGTGCAACTGATCGCCGTGCCGGGCGAAGACCTCGGCCATTTCGAGGCCGGTTTCCGCCGCCTCAAACGGGCCTTGCCGACGATGAAACATATCGCGGCCAGCTATCTCTATCGCGGCGACGACCGTGCGCGGATCAACCGGCTGGACCAGCTTGCCAAATCATATGGCCTCTCGATCCTTGCCACCAATGACGTCCACTACCACGCCCCCGAACGGCGCCCCCTGCAGGATGTGATGACCTGCATCCTGCACAAGACCACGATCCACAAGGCGGGCTATCTTCTGGACGCCAACGCCGAACGGCACCTGAAATCACCTGAACAGATGGTTGCCCTTTTCGCCGAATGGCCGCACGCGATCCGTGCGACGCGGGCGGTGGCCGATGCCTGCAATTTCAACCTCACCGAACTCGCCTATGAATACCCCAAGGAGACCGTCCCCGCAGGCTACACCCCGCAGGAATACCTCGAACTGATCACATGGAAAGGGGCCGCGAAGCGTTATCCCGAAGGGGTGCCAAGCGACATCAAGGCGGTTCTGGGCAAGGAACTCGCCCTGATCGAGAAACTCGACATCGCGCAGTATTTCCTGACCATCCACCAGATCGTCAATTTCGCGCGCTACGAGAGCAAGCCGGAGATCCTTTGCCAAGGGCGTGGGTCGGCGGCGAATTCGGCGGTCTGTTATGTGCTGGGGATTACCTCGGTCGATCCCAACAAGAACGACCTGCTTTTCGAGCGGTTCATCAGCGAGGAACGCAAGGAACCCCCTGATATCGACGTCGATTTCGAGCACGAACGGCGCGAGGAGGTGATCCAGCATATCTACGACAAATACGGTCGTGACCGTGCGGCCCTCTGTGCCACCGTGATCCACTACCGCCCGCGCATGGCGGTGCGCGAGGTGGGCAAGGTCATGGGCCTGTCCGAGGATGTCACATCGGCGCTGGCCAAGACCATCTGGGGTTCCTGGGGCCGCGAGGTCGGCGCGAAAGAGGCGGCTGAAGCAGGGCTGGACCTGAATGATCCGCTCATGGCGCGCACCATCAAACTCGCCGACCAGATGATCGGGATGCCGCGCCATCTCGGCCAGCATGTTGGCGGCTTCATCCTGACCGAAAAGAAACTGATCGAGACCGTGCCCGTGGGCAACGGTGCCATGCCCGACCGTAGTTTCATCGAATGGGACAAGGACGATATCGACGAGTTACGTATCCTCAAGGTCGATGTGCTCGCACTGGGGATGCTCACCTGCATCCGCAAGGCCTTTGACCTGATCGACGCGCATTATGGCAAGCGCTTCACACTGGCGAGCATCCCGCAGGAGGATCCGGCGGTCTACGATATGCTCTGCCGTGGCGACAGCCTTGGCACCTTTCAGGTCGAAAGCCGCGCGCAGATGAACATGCTGCCGCGCATGAAACCGCGCGAGTTCTACGATCTGGTCATTCAGGTCGCCATCGTCCGCCCCGGTCCCATTCAGGGCGATATGGTCCACCCCTACCTGCGACGGCGGAACGGGACAGAGCCCACCGAATACCCGTCCCCCGCGCCACCGCATGACCCTGATGAATTGCGCAAGGTGCTGGGCCGCACCCTCGGCGTGCCGATCTTTCAGGAGCAGGCGATGAAGATCGCCATGGTCGCCGCCGAGTTTTCCACCAAAGAGGCCAACCAGCTGCGCAAGGCCATGGCGACCTTCCGATCACGCGGCACCATTGGCGAGTTGGAGGACAAGATGGTCAGCCGCATGATCAACCGCGGCTATGCCCCCGAATTCGCGCACCGCTGCTTCAACCAGATCAAGGGGTTTGGTGACTATGGCTTTCCCGAAAGCCATGCCGCCAGCTTTGCGCATCTGGTCTATGTCTCCTGCTGGATCAAACGGCACTATCCGGATGTCTTCTGTGCCGCACTGCTCAATTCTCAGCCGATGGGCTTCTACGCCCCCGCCCAGATTGTCCGCGACGCGCGCGAGCATCAGGTGATCGTGCGCGCACCGGATGTGAACTATTCGGATTGGGACAACACGCTTGAACCGGTGGGGGCAGGGGTATTTGCGGTGCGGCTCGGGTTGCGCCAGATCGACGGGATGCGGGTCGAGGCGGGGCAGCGGATCATGGATGCGCGTGCGGCACCCTTTGCCGATCTCAAAGACCTCAAGGAACGCGCGAAACTCGACGCAGGCACCATTCGGCGGCTCGCGGCAGCGGATGCGGCACGCTCGATGGGTCTCGACCGGCGGCAGGCGCTCTGGGATGCGCGGGCACTGCGCGATGCGCCCGACCTGCCGCTCTTTCAGGACACACGGGATGAGGGCGTGGAAATCCGGTTCGACCTGCCGCAGATGCCTGTGTGCGAGCATGTGGTGGCCGACTACCAGACGACGCGGCTTTCCTTAAAGGCGCACCCGATGTCATTCCTGCGCAAAAGCATGGCCAAACAGGGCTACGCCACGACCCGTAGCCTCGACAACATGCGCAACGGCCAGCGCGTGAAACTGGCCGGCATCGTCCTGATCCGCCAGCGCCCCGGCAGCGCCAAAGGTGTGTGCTTTATCACGCTGGAGGATGAAACGGGGGTGGCCAACCTCGTCGTCTGGCCCAAGGTGATGGAGGCCTATCGCAAGGTGATCATGCGGGCGCATCTGATCGACGTGCGTGGCTATCTGCAAAAGGATCAGGACGTGATCCATGTGGTCGCCACACATCTTGAGAACCGTACCGATGCACTGGAACGGCTGAACACCGACACCCGCATGGACGCACCCCTTGCCCGTGCAGACGAAGTGCGCCGCCCCGTCCCGCAGGACCGGCGCGGCGGGCATCCCCGCGACGCACGGGTGATCCCGAAATCGCGGGATTTCCACTAGGAATAAAGCGGCAGATCGTTCTTGAGATGGCGCGCAACCATATGGCGTAGGCGGCGGCCCTGATCAGGCATCACACGGGCAGGCTCTGCAAGCGGATCGCCTGAGACAAGTTCAGGGAACAACACCGCGATCTCGTCCCGCGCCTCCGGCGACAGCCCGCGCAGCGCTTCAGGTCCGGTGTAAAGGCTCTCGCTACACGCACCTTCGGCCAGCACCACCTCGTGGCGATCGAAGAGCATGTGGAAATAAGTCACGCCCTGCGTTTGCTGATCGACGAAAATCCCCGGCCAGTCTGTCAGCTTGATCGCCGGTACAAGAATCTCGCGCGTGCCGAACATGCGCTCCGCCACAGGCGAGGACAGCAACATCCTGTGCTGACGCGACACCAGCAGGTCACGTTCCGGGCGATCGTTACCCAAGGCGCCGGCCACGATCCGCACCGGTGCAAGTTTGGGATGGGAGCCCATTTCGTGATCAGACACAGTGCGCTTGCCGATCCATCGCAAGGGCTGGAGACCCGCATCCGCTGTCAGAACCAGATCACTGGCGCGCAAGGTCTCAATCGGGCGCTGACCGGTATCCGTTTCAATTTGCGTGCCTTCGGTGAAGCAAACCAAGCCGCCGACATCCGCTTCAAAGGAATTTGAGAGGCTCGACATGATACCGCTGACGTTCTGGCCGACCCTGAACGTTCCGCCGGTCGTGAAATAGAGCGTCCCGAGGCTTCCTGTACCGCCATATAGATAGTTTGTCTGACCGCGATCATTGCCACCCCCGCCACCGGCAACGGGGTCCCATTCGTCATTCGAGATGAACCCGTCACCGTCAACATCATTGATGGTCAGCGTGATGGTCGAGGTGTTGACCGACGTCACAATCCAGCGGCCGCTGATCTTTTCAACGCTGGCCACCGTACCCGGCGGGAATGTCAGTGTTAACAAAGGCATCGTGACATCACACTACATGAACGCGGGCCCCAAGAACGCCTGAGGAGAAATCAATTCCTGAGGGTCACATTAGAGGAGGTCCATCAGTTTTTCACGGATTTTATGTTCTGGGGCTGGCTTCTTGCCAGATCAGATTGGTTTTTGGGGTGCTCTGCTTGCGTCTCTGCCAGCTTATCCACTATCCCTTGACTGGCCTGTTCAAGAGACGCGCCCATGCAATTCAACCTCAAACAGCTCGAAGCCTTTGTCTGGGTCGCTGACCTGCAAAGCTTCCGCCGTGCGGCAGAGCGGTTGAACACGACACAGCCCAATATCTCGGCGCGCATCTCCAAACTGGAAGAGGCGCTGAGCGCTGAGCTGATGACCCGCGATGCGGGCGCCGTGCGGTTGACGGCCAAGGGGCAGGAACTGCTCGCCCATGCGCGTCGTGTGCTGGATGCGACTGACGGGCTGGCAGCGGCGGCGGATCAGAAGGCGCTCACAACAGGCACCCTGCGGTTGGGCGTGACCGAGATGGTCGTGCATACTTGGCTGCGGGCCTACCTGCGCGCGCTCAACCACAAATTCCCGCGCCTCAGCGTGGAGATCACTGTCGATTTCTCGGTCCATCTGGAAAAGATGCTGGCCGACCGGACACTGGACCTTGCCCTGCAGAACGAACCCTTCGCGCGGGCTTTCAGTGGCGTCGTCGAGATCGGGGCCTATCCGCTGGTCTGGGTCGCGGCCCCCGGT
Source organism: Luminiphilus sp. (assembly GCA_964221795.1). Lineage (GTDB taxonomy): Bacteria > Pseudomonadota > Alphaproteobacteria > Rhodobacterales > Rhodobacteraceae > Yoonia. The sequence goes on from CAXQAV010000375.1 coordinate 4,931, forward strand.
CTGACGGCGGAGCGTGCGTTGTCGGACAGGTTGCTTTCGGAGCATGCGATCCTGACTCATGCCCGTGATACGTGGCTCTACGACGAGATCGCCGCCCATCTTGCCACCCGCCACGACATCACACCGCGCCTTGTCCCTTCGACCAATCTGGCCCTGTGCCAGACCATGGCGCTCGATGGCCTCGGGATCACAGCCCTGCCTGCGGCGATGGTCGCTGATAATCTCGCCGAGGGGCGGCTCGTGACGCTCGCCTACCCGTGGACGCCCGAGCCGCTGCATTTCTTTGCCCGCTATGACGCCGACCGCACCCCGCGCGCCGTGTCCGAGGCGGCCGCGCTCGCGGCTGAGGTCGCGCAGACATAAGATCACATTTTTCTATCGAAAATATAAAATCAAATAATTGGAAGTGATGATATCGAACGTCTAGCCTGCCACTAGCAGGGGGAGGCATCATGGCCCATCACATCCGACTAGGCGTTGATATTGGCGGCACTTTCACCGACGTGGTGCTGGAGGTCGGGGTTGATCAATTCTCGACCAAAGTGCTCACGACATATGCCGCGCCCGAGGACGCGATTATCGACGGCATGCATCAGGTCTGCGGCAAAGCCGGGATCGCGCCGGCGCAGATCGATCAGATCATCCACGGCACGACGCTGGCCACCAATGCCCTCATTGAACGGCGCGGAGCCAAGACCGCGCTGATCACGACCGAGGGCTTTCGCGATGTCATCGAGATGCGCACCGACAGCCGCTTTGAGCAATACGACCTGAACCTCGTGCTGCCCGAACCGTTGCTGCCGCGCCAGCACCGTTTCACCGTCAAGGAACGCGTCGGCGCCAGCGGTGACGTGCTGATCCCACTCGAGCGCGCCGAGGTCGAGGCTCTTGCCGACCACATCCGCTCTTACGGGTTCGAGAGCATCGCCATCGGCCTCATGCACGCCTACCTCAACCACGCGCATGAGCAGATGATCCGCGATGTGTTGGCCGACAAACTTCCCGATGTGATGGTCTCGATCTCTTCCGAGGTCTCGCCGCAGATGCGCGAATACGAGCGGTTCAACACCACCGTCGCCAATGCCTATATCAAGCCGCTGATGAAGTCCTATCTGGGGCGTCTGAAAGGGCGGCTGGCGGACGAGGGGGCAGGCTGCCCAATCTACCTGATGCATTCAGGTGGCGGGATCATCAGCATTGAAAGTGCCGCAGAATTCCCCGTGCGTCTGGTCGAGTCCGGTCCCGCAGGGGGTGCCGTTTTCGCGGCCAACATCGCGGCGCGCTATGATCTCGACAAGGTGCTGTCCTTCGACATGGGCGGCACCACGGCCAAAATCTGCCTGATCAAGAACCAGACACCCAAGACCGCGCGGGTCTTCGAGGTGGCGCGGACCTATCGTTTCAAAAAGGGCTCGGGCATGCCGATCTCGATCCCTGTGATCGACATGGTCGAGATCGGCGCAGGGGGCGGCAGTATCGCCCATGTGGACGGTATGCGGCAGATCAGGGTGGGGCCGGAGAGCGCGGGCTCCGAGCCGGGGCCGGCCTGCTACGGACGTGGCGGTGAACGGCCCGCGGTGACCGATGCGGACCTGACTTTGGGCAAACTCGATCCCGACAACTTCGCTGGCGGGTCGATCAAACTACACGCGGATCGGTCTGAAACCGCGCTGAATGCGCTGGGCGCACCGCTGGATATGGGCGCCCTGACCGCTGCTTTCGGTGTGGCCGAGGTGGTGGATGAAAACATGGCCAACGCCGCCCGCGTCCATGCGGTCGAGAATGGTGAGGACCTTGCCGACTACACGATGATTGCGTTCGGCGGTGCAGCCCCCCTCCACGCAGGGCGCTTGTGCGAGAAATTGGGCGTCAAACGCCTGCTCGTGCCCACAGGTGCGGGCGTGGGGTCGGCCATCGGTTTCCTGCGCGCGCCCTTCAGTTTCGAGGCGACACGCAGTGTGTATATGAAACTCTCGCACTTTGATGCGGGCGCAGTGAAAGACCTCCTGGCGACGTTGCAGGATGAGGCCACAGGCTTTGTCCGCACCTGCGACGCCACCGCGCCGATCCACGCCGAATTCAAGGTCTACATGCGCTACACAGGGCAGGGCTGGGAGATCCCGGTCATGTTGACGGCGGAACAGGCCGCCAATCCAGATGCGGCGACTTTCCAGAACCTGTTCGAAGCCGACTACGCCACGCTTTTCGGACGCACTGTCGCGGGTATGGATATCGAGATCACCGTCTGGGCAGTCAACGCCACAACCGAAGCCGCCGCTGCGACCCCCTTGGGCGACACGCCCGCAGGCAACGAGGCCCGGCGCGAGACCACGCGGCCGCTGTTCGATCCGGTCTCCGAAACCCTCACCGAGGCGGCGGTCGTCCCGCGCGCCAGCCTTGCCGCTGGCGATACCATCGCAGGCCCTGCGCTGATCACCGAGGATGAAACCACCATCGTCGTCCCCGCCAGCAGACAGGCCATTGCACGCCCCGACGGCACCATCGACATCACGGAGGTCACCCCATGAGCAGCGTTGCCTATCAGGTCATGTGGAACCGCCTGATTTCCGTGGTCGAGGAACAGGCGCAGGCACTGGTCCGCACCGCCTTTTCCACCTCTGTCCGCGAGGCTGGGGACCTCTCCGCCGGTGTCTACAACGCCGCAGGCCAGATGCTCGCCCAGGCTGTTACCGGCACCCCCGGTCACGTGAACGCCATGGCCGACGCCGTCCCCCATTTCATCCGCCGCATCGGTGCCGAGAATATCCGCGAGGGCGACGTCTACATGACCAATGACCCTTGGGAGGGCACAGGCCATCTGCACGACATCACCGTGGTCAGCCCCTCGTTCCACAAGGGCCGCCATGTCGGTTTCTTTGCCTGCACCGCTCATGTTGTCGATATCGGCGGGCGCGGGTTCGGGGCGGACGCGGCGAGTGTCTATGAAGAGGGGCTCTATATCCCCATCATGAAATTCGCCGATCAGGGCCGCGTGGACGAGACCCTGATCCGCATCGTGTGCGGCAACGTGCGTGAACCCGATCAGGTGGTAGGCGATATCTACGCGCTGGCCACCTGCAACGAGATCGGCGACCGCCGCCTGCGCGAAATGATGGAAGAATTCGCCCTGACCGATCTGGAAGGCATCGGCGATTTCATCCTCGAGAACTCGCGCCGCGCCACGTTGGAGAAGATCGCGACCTTGCCGCGTGCCACTGCCGAGGGCGCGATGCGGATCGACGGATTTGCCACGCCGATTGACCTCAAGGTCCGGCTGAGCATCGAAAAGGACCACTTGCTTTGTGACTTCGCAGGCACCTCCGGTGTCGACAAAAAGGGCATCAACGTGCCGCTGGTCTATACGAAGGCCTATGCCTGCTACGCGCTGAAATGTGCGATTGCACCGGAAATCCCGAATAACGCAGCCTCGCTCGAACCCTTTCGGATCACTGCGCCCGAAGGCAGCATCGTCAATGCCGTGCATCCCGCGCCCGTCGCCCTGCGCCATGTGATTGGCCATATGATCCCCGACACGGTCTATGATGCGCTGGACAAGATCCTGCCCGCGACGGTGCCTGCCGAAGGTGCAGGGTGTCTCTGCAACTTTCAGGTCTCGCTCCGCCCCACGGTCCACGGCAAGGGGCGGCGCGCCGAGGTGCTGGCCTTCAACTCGGGTGGGGCTGGTGCGCGACCCGGCGTCGACGGTCTGAACGCCACGGCCTTTCCTTCAGGTGTGATGACCATGCCGGTTGAGGCGACCGAGCACACCGGCCCCGTCATCATCTGGCGTAAAGAGCTGCGCCCCGATAGTGGCGGTGCAGGTGCGATGCGTGGTGGCCTTGGGCAATACATGGAAGTTGGCGCGACTGCAGGCCACGAGTTCGACTTTTCCGCCATGTTCGACCGCGTGAATCACCCCGCGCGCGGGCGGCAGGGCGGCAAGGACGGCGGACCGACGACGATTGCGCAGGATGACGGCACCCCGATGCAAGGCAAGGGCAAGCAATATGTCCCAGAGGGGCGGCGTGTTGTCCTCGGCCTGCCCGGTGGCGCAGGCTATGGCGACCCCGCAGACCGTGACCCCGCCTTGGTCAAACGCGACCTTGCGCGCGGCTATATTTCCGCCAAAGCTGCGGCAGAGGACTATGGCCTCAGCGCGGAAGAGATCGCCGCAGTCAAGGCCGCTGTGGCGAGGGGAGAAACCACCTGATGCAGGCACCTGCCCGCGACTCTTATGACGTGGTGATTGTTGGCGGAGCGATCTACGGATCCTCCGTTGCATGGTTTCTGACCAGCCACCCCGACTTTGACGGACGTATCCTCGTGGTCGAGCGGGACCCGACCTATGAATTCGCCTCGACGACCCACACGAATTCCTGCATCCGCCAGCAGTTCAGCGAGCCGATCAACGTGCAGATTTCGCAGTTCGGCGCGGAGTATGTGAAGAATTTCCGCAGCTTCATGGGCAACGACCCCGAAGTGCCCAGCTTGCGCCTGCATTCCTTCGGCTACCTCTATCTGGCGGACAACGAGGCCTTTGCGACCGTCCTGCGCGAGAACCAGCGCATTCAGGCGGCCCTTGGTGCTGGCACGAAACACATGATTGCGGACGAGATTGGCGAAGCCTATCCGTTCTACAATCTCGACAGCATCATCGCGGGCAATCACAACCTGATTGACGAAGGATATTTCGATGGCAATTCGCTCTTTGACTGGTGGAAGCGGAAGGCCAAGCAACGCGGCGTCGAGTTCCTGACCAACGAAGTCATCGCCATGAACCGCAATGCCGCCGAGACACAGGTGGAAAGCGTGATCCTTGCCTCGGGCGAAGTTGTGGCCTGCGGCACTGTCGTCAACTGCTCGGGTCCGCGCGCAGCGCTCACCGCGCGCATGGCTGGCATCGAGATCCCCGTCGAGCCGCGCAAGCGGTTTACCTTTGTCTTCGAAGCCGCCGAGCCGCTTGACCGTGATCTGCCGCTGACGATTGATCCTTCGGGTGTGCATATGCGGACAGACGGGAAATACTATATGGCCGGATGCCCGCCGGATGATGACGGCCCTGTCGACTACACCGATTTCACCGATGATCATGCCATCTGGGAAGACAAGGTCTGGCCCGTGCTCGCCACCCGTGTCCCGCAGTTCGAAGCGATCAAGCTGCGGCAATCCTGGGTCGGGCATTACGCCTATAATACGCTCGACCAGAACGCGATTTTGGGGCGACATCCGCAGATGCAGAACTTTATATTCTGCAACGGTTTCTCGGGCCACGGGCTGCAACAATCCCCTGCCATCGGACGCGGATTGTCGGAATTGATCACCTTTGGCGGCTACCGCACCCTTGACCTTTCGCCCCTCGGATATGAGCGTGTCGCGGAAAACAGACCCCTGATCGAAAAGGCCGTCATATGAAGATGCCCCGCAACACTTTTCTTGAGAACCTCCGTGCAGGCTGCCAGCAAAGCGGCTTCTGGGTGAGCCTTGCCAACAATATCTCGACCGAGGTGGTCGCCTCTTCCGGTTTTGACTGGCTGCTGGTCGACATGGAGCATGCGCCGACGGATGTAATGACGGTCGTCGGTCAGTTGCAGGCTATCGCGCCGCACGGGTCATCGGCCATCGTGCGCCCGCCGTGGAATGATTTTGTGATGGTCAAGCGGCTGCTCGACAGCGGTGCGCAAAACCTGCTCTTCCCGATGGTGCAATCGGTGGAGGAGGCAAAGGCCGCCGTCGCTGCGACGCGCTATCCGCCCGAGGGCATCCGCGGTGTCGCCGGTTCGATCCGCGCTACGCAGTTCGGCCGCATCAAGGATTATCACCGGCAGGCCAACGCCAATATCGGCGTCATTATTCAAGCTGAAACCCAGCACGCTGTGTCGATCGCCCATGAGATGTGCGCAGTCGAAGGCGTTGACGGTGTCTTCTTCGGCCCTGCCGATATCGGGGCTGACATGGGACTTTTGGGCGCTGCGGACACGACCCCCGTCTGGGACCTGATCCGCGAGACTGCCGCCAAACTGCGCAAATCAGGCGTCCGAACCGGCACGCTCTCGACCAACCCTGATCACGCGGCAAGCCTGTTGGAAGAAGGGTTCGACTTCGTGGCCTGCGGGCTCGATTCAGATGTACTGGCGAAAGGGGCTGACGCGCTTGCCGCCAAGATGCGCAAAGCGATGGGAAAGGACTAAGCGATGAAGAAACTGGTGCTGACAGGGGCTGCGGGCCGTCTGGGGTCCTATCTGCGCGAGCCGCTGATCCGCATGTGTGACGAACTGGTCTCGACCGATATCGTGGATGATATCGGCACGCTCTATGCCGGCGAAACCTATGTGAAGGCCGACCTTGCAAGCCTTGATGCCATGATGGAAGTCATCGCAGGCGCGGATATGGTCGTGCATTTCGGTGCCATCGGGGATGAAGCCGCTTGGGACAACATCCTGCAATCCAACATCGTGGGTGCCTACAACGTCTGGGAGGCCGCCTATCGCCACGGCGTCAAACGCGTGGTGTATGCCAGTTCCGTGCATGCGGTGGGGATGCACAAGAAGACCGACACTATCGGTCTCGACGCACCACACCGGCCCGACACTTACTATGGTCTCGCCAAGTGCTTTGCCGAGGACCTTGCCAGCCTCTACTGGGACAAGCGCGGGATTGAGAGCGTCTGCATGCGTATCTTCTCCTGCGCGCAAGCGACCAACGCGCGCAGCATCGGGACATGGCTGTCCTATGACGACCTGATCCATCTGGTCGAGCGTTCCATTGATAGCCCTGTGGTTGGCTTCACCGTCGTCTACGGCATTTCGAACAATGACCGC
>CAXQAV010000376.1:0-5071 GCA_964221795.1 Luminiphilus sp.
CAACGAGGTGCGGCGTTCTGCAACCCTGATTGCGGTGGGTCATTGGCTTGCAGATCGTTTTGGCCTGCCGATCCGCACCTCCGAACTGGGGGCAAGCGGCGGGTTGAACCTGCATTGGGACAGCTACGCGCTCGACATCGCTGGACAGCGGTTCGGCCCCACTGAGGCCGTGCTGACCCTGATACCCGACTGGGAAGGCCCCCTTCCTCCGAAAACACAGCCCATCGTCACGTCCCGCGCCGGTGTCGATCTGAACCCGCTCAACCCCGCCGATCCTGCCGATTCCCTGCGGCTGCAAGCCTATCTCTGGCCCGACCAGCTGCACCGGCTTGCGCTCACACGTGCCGCGATTGGGGCCGCAGACACCCGCGTTACGAAAAGCGATGCCATTGAATGCCTCGCAGGACGGCTGGGGCATGAGGCAGGCACACTGCATATGATCTACTCGACGATCGCGTGGCAGTATTTCCCAAAAGAGGCACAAGCCCGCGGCAACGCATTGATCGAAGCTGCGGGCGCTACGGCCACTGAAGAAACACCTCTGGCATGGTTCGGCATGGAGAACGATGGTGGCACGCGCGGAGCGGCCCTTACCTTGCGGCTCTGGCCCGGCGATTTAACCTTCGCGCTCGGCCGCGCGGACTTTCACGGACGATGGGTCGCATGGTCGGGCTAGCCAGCGAGGCTGGTCGGACTGCGATTGTCAGCTAACTTCAAGTCAAAGGAGACCGCAGATGGAAAAAGACCCGTCCTTCAACGTCCTCGGCAGCACGCTGGAAAGCTGCTCGACCGCGCCCATGACCGGCTTTTTCCGCAACGGCGCCTGCGACACCTGCGCGGCGGACCAAGGCAGTCACACGGTCTGCGCGGTCATGACCGCCGAGTTTCTAGCCTTCTCGAAATACATCGGCAACGATCTGAGTACACCCCGACCCGAATACGGCTTTGCCGGACTGAAGCCCGGAGACCGCTGGTGCCTCTGCGCTAGCCGTTTCCTGCAGGCCCATGAGGAAGGCTGCGCGCCGCAGGTGAACTTGCACGCAACTCATGTTCGTGCGCTCGAGATCGTGCCGATTGATGTGCTGCGCACCCATGCGCTGGACCAGACCAGCTAGGCCGGTTCGGCGATCATCAATTCGTCGATAAACAGGCTGAGAAGCTGGGTGCGTCCGCTGACACCCGCCTTGCGGTAAATCGCATTGGTCTGTGCCTTGATTGTGCCCTCACTGACACCGCGCAGTTCGGCCATTTCCTGTGTAGACATCCCCTTAATGGCAAAAAGGGCAACGTCACGCTCTGCTGCGGTGAGTTCCCACGCCGCAAAGCGTTCCTCCAGCACTTCCATGAAAGCGCCCGATGCAAGGCGCAACTGGTCCTGGATCAGAGCGTAGCGGTTCATGGAACGTCGCAGCGCCACCCACCCAAGAACACTGCCCAGCAAGAGGCCGAGCGCCGCCCCGATTTCGATGATTTCATAGAGTTGCCAGCCGTAGGGGGCAAAACCAAAGATCGACGAGACAATCTGAAAAGTAAAAAGCGCGGCACAAACGACCTGCACTGCGACAACCGCCAGAACCGCTTTTGAATTCATGTGAGGGTCCGTGCCTTGGCCTTAGATGGGTCTAATCGTCATCCGGATCATCGTCGTCATCATCATCATCGTCATCGTCATTATCGTCGTCGTCGTCATCATCATAGTCGTCGTCGTCGTCGTCGTCGTCAAACCAGCTTGAATCAGGGTTAAACAACCAAGGCGCTCGGTCATCATCGTCGGTTTTCCAAAGGTCGCGCAGGATCTCGCCGGTCTGCGGATTGAAGACAAGCTCGCGCACCAGATCACCACGTCGGGACATAATCCGCACGCGCCCCAGCCATGTCCGGCTGACCTGCATGTTGGTGAACCCCTGCGCCTGCAACTGCTCGACGAGCTGGTCCTGAATCGTCTGGGCCGCTGCAAGGTGCGGCGTCCCGATAAGAGCAATACAAATGGCAATCTGCTTCAGCATAGCTACCCTACTGGTGCAAATGCGACGGGCTAGTCCTCATCGCGGTCATCATCGTCATCATCGTCACGATCATCATCGTCACGATCATCATCGTCACTGTCATCATCGTCGTCACGATCATCATCATTGTCATCGTCACTGTCATCGTCGTCATCACGGGAACGGCCGACAAAATCCTCGTCATCCACATCATAGGAGACACCGATGTGGATGTCTTCACCTGCTTCAAGCGGCTCGATTTCACGCGTGAGTTCGGTTCCGGTCGCCGCATCATAGACAATCTCGAGCTTCATGCCGTCGCGGATCGCCTCGACCTTGATCTGTGTGGGTCCGGATTTGATTTCAAAGCTCGTGTAATTTTCGGCCTGCAGGGCGGCAATGGTGTCGGCGATGAAGCTGGAGTCACTGGCCAAGCGGTCGATCACCGATGGCAAGACGTCATCGAGGAAATCTTCATCCTCGGTGCGATAGGTCACACCCTGCACAAAATCGTCACCGGCTTCGACGGGACCAACTTCCTGCTTCAGGATGACACCGGTGCTGGCGTCGTAGATCGCTTCCAGCTTCATCCCGCCACGGATCGCTTCGAGTTTAATCTGCGTCGGGCCGGTCTTGATCTCGATGCTTTCGTAATTCTGGTCTTCGAGAGCTGCGACGATCTGGTCAACATATGTCGATTGGGCGTGAAGCGTTGTCGTCGCAAAGACGAGTGCGGCAGTTGTCGAGAGCAAAAACTTCTTCATGGCGTCAGTCCTTTCTAGGCAAGCGCCCCGCACCATTGCAGGACGTTGCCGTGATCAAGACCGCTGCAAGAGGACTTGCACCATTGTTATCGGGTTTATGGAAAGCCACGTAAACACATGAAGAAAGCGCCTAAACCGAAGTTTAGGCGCTCATCTCATGTGGTCATGTCAAAACCGAGGTGTTTGGCGACGGTGAAGATGTCCTTGTCGCCCCGCCCACACATATTCATCACCAGCAGATGATCCTTGGGCAGGTCTGGGGCGATCTTCATCACATGCGCGAGGGCGTGGGACGGCTCGAGTGCAGGGATGATTCCTTCAAGCGCACAGCTCAACTGAAACGCCTCGAGCGCCTCTTTGTCCGTGATCGCAACGTATTCGGCGCGGCCGATATCATGCAGCCATGAATGTTCCGGCCCGATCCCTGGGTAATCGAGACCGGCCGAAATCGAATAGCCTTCCAGAATCTGGCCCACATCGTCCTGCAACAGATAGGTCCGGTTGCCATGCAGAACGCCGGGGCGCCCGCCGGTCAGCGAGGCACAATGCTCCATCTTCTCATTCACGCCCTTGCCACCGGCTTCGACGCCGATGATGCGGACAGACGGATCATCAAGGAAAGGATAGAAGAGACCCATGGCGTTCGAGCCGCCACCGATTGCGGCAATCACAGTGTCTGGCAGACGCCCTTCTGCGGCCTGCATCTGTTCTTTGGTTTCTTTCCCGATGATCGACTGAAAGTCGCGGACCATCGCCGGGTAAGGGTGCGGGCCAGCGACAGTTCCGATGCAATAGAAGGTATCACGGACGTTGGTGACCCAGTCACGCAGCGCATCGTTCATCGCATCCTTCAGGGTGCCACGACCAGAGGTCACAGCCACCACCTCTGCCCCCAGCAGTTTCATGCGGAAGACGTTCGGCGCCTGCCGCTCAACGTCATGGGCGCCCATATAGACGACACACTTGAGACCGAATTTCGCACAGACCGTTGCAGTCGCAACACCATGCTGGCCGGCACCGGTTTCCGCGATAATCCGCGTCTTGCCCATACGGCGGGCAAGGATGATCTGGCCCAGCACGTTGTTGATCTTATGTGCACCGGTGTGGTTCAGCTCGTCACGCTTGAGATAGATCTTCGCACCGCCAAGATGCTGGGTCAGGCGCTCGGCATAATAAAGCGGACTGGGACGACCGACGTAATGGGTCCACAGGTCGTGCATCTCGGCCCAGAAGGTCGGGTCGGTCTTGGCATGTTCGTACTGCTCTTCCAGCTCGAGGATCAGCGGCATCAGGGTTTCGGACACAAAACGCCCGCCGAATTGACCAAAGCGGCCCTTTTCATCGGGACCGGTCATGAAGCTGTTGAAGAGATCGTTTGCCATAAGACACCTACCAGTTTCGCGCCGGTGAGGATTAACGGTTCAGCTAAAGAAGGTAAAGCACAGGAAATGCCACGCCTGCCTCAAATCCTCTCCGAGGATTTGTCATCAATTTCTCGATGAGAAATTGTGGGCCCTGCAAGATGTCGCAGAGGCTCACGATTGCAGAAAACCAGAACCTGATCCGCATTTTCGATTGCCGTGAAACCGCGCCTCGCGATCTCAGCCTGAAATACCTTGCGGCCAACCATACGTTCCATGTCGCGTGTCTTGCGCCGCACAACCCCACCGTCACGCGCGGATTGCGCGTTGAACAAATGACGAAACCACGCCTCTGGAGTATGCGGTAGAACTGCCTTGGTCATCCCTTCACCCTGAAGAACGATGGTTGAGACATCCCTAACCGGCCTGCGCCGCCCCGACGAACGCCGCGATCGTTGCCGCGTCCTTGTGCCCCGGCGCGCTTTCGACCCCGGAAGACACGTCCACCTGCCGCGCCCCTGTCAACCGGACAGCCTCAGCGACATTTCCGGCCTCCAGACCGCCTGCCAGCATCCAAGGCACCGGCCAGCGGCGACCGGCGATCAACCGCCAGTCAAACGACAGGCCGTTTCCTCCGGGGAGGTCTGCCCCCTTGGGTGGCTTGGCATCGACAAGAATCTGATCGGCAACCTCGGCATAGGCGGTCAGCGCTTCCAGGTCAGTCTCATCAGCGACCCCGACAGCCTTCATCACTGGCAGACCGTATCTCGCGCGCACCTCAGAAACACGCTCGGGGCTTTCGCTGCCGTGAAGCTGCAGCATATCAATCGGCACCTCGGTGGTGATCGCATCCAGCAGGTCGTTATCTGCATTCACGACCAAGGCCACCTTTGCCACGCCGACTGGAACCTCCGCTGCAAGTGCCCTTGCCTCGGCAATCGACAGATTGCGGGGGGATTTG
>CAXQAV010000377.1:0-5646 GCA_964221795.1 Luminiphilus sp.
GCCAGACCGAAAGCTGGTGGCAGCAGGCCATCGGCGAGGCGATCGTGGGTGACCTCACCGGCACCGAACTGGACACGCTGCCAAGCTGGATGGAAAGCTGGGAGATGTTTCTGGCACGCAATCCCGACGGGCTGGTGATGTCAGAGCCGAACTTCCCGCGCCGCTACGGCGCGAACCCGTATGTGCGTTATGATACCTCAAACCGGCCATTCCTCTATTCCGGCGAGAACCCGCCCCATGACATCCCGCCGCTTGCCCGTGTTGTCCGTGTCGGGGATGCGGCATGGCCTCTGACCCGCTTGGCTGAGGCAGGCGTTCTGACCGAGGCCGGTGTGACCTTTACCTGGACAGCGGGGCAGGCCTCGGCGCTTGATGCGCAGCGGATCGGGGAAGGGCGCGACGTGGGCAATGTGCGCGTGCGCGACGCCAACGGAAACGATCTGCCCCATGATGTGATGTTCGCCTTCGCTTTTCATGCGTTCTGGCCCGAGGGCGAGTGGATGCTCGGCAACTGAGAGTGTCGTGCCTGTCGCCACTGTCGGAGCCTCCGGCGGAAGTATTTTGGGCAAGATGATGAGTGGGGCGCTTGACAGGGCGGGCCGCTGCGCATCTTGTCGCGCCGATGGAAAAGAAATCCCAGATTGATCTGTTTGGCGCGGTGGCGCTGTCGAGCTTTGCGCTTTTGCTGGCCTTCAATCAGGTCGTGATCAAAGTGACCAACGGCGGGTTGCAGCCTGTGTTCTTTGCCGGATTACGCTCGGCGGGGGCGGTCGTCTGCATCTGGCTCTGGCTGCGCTGGCGCGGGATACCGCTGCGGTTCGAGAAAGGCACGCGGGCGGCGGGGTTCCTGATCGGCGCGGTGTTCTCGTTTGAATTCCTGTGCCTGTTTGTTGCGCTTGATCTGACAGCGGTGAGCCGTGCCAGCGTGATCTTCTATTCGATGCCAGTATGGCTGGCCCTTATGGCGCATTTCGTGATGCCCGATGATCGCGTGACGCCGGTCAAGGCTGCGGGTCTGGCGCTGGCGCTTGGCGGTGTGGCGGTCGCGATCCTGACGCGCGGGGATGAGACCGAAGGCAGCCTCTGGGGTGATCTCGCCGCTTTGGGTGCCGCGGTCGGCTGGGCGGCGACGGCCTTGCTGGCCAAGGCATCATCCTTGCGGACGGTGCGTCCCGAAATCCAGTTGATGTGGCAGGTGGGGATATCGGCGCCGATCCTGCTGCTCGCGGCGTTCTTTTTCGGGCCGTTCATCCGTGATCTGGCGCCGATCCATATCGCGGGCCTTTTGTTCCAGATCGTCGTGGTCGTCAGCGCCGGTTTCATCTTCTGGCTCTGGCTTTTGTCGATCTATCCCGCCTCTGGCGTCGCCTCTTTCAGCTTTCTCTCGCCCGTTCTGGCGGTGGGGTTGGGGTGGCTGATGCTGGGCGAGGAAGTCGGGCCGAGCCTGTTGGTTGCTCTGGTGCTCGTGGCGGCGGGGATTGTGATGATCAACCGGCCCGTCAGGTCCCGCAAAACGTCCGCGTGACGCGTTCCTCCGCCGATGGGGCGCGCGCAAAGGGCGCGGTTTCATCGGTGAGCGTTGCATAGGGCCGGGTGATGGCTGCCAGAAGGGTATGGAAGGGGGCGTAGTCCCCTGCACGGCCCGCGCTGATAGCTTCCTCTACGCGGTGATTGCGCGGGATGATCTGCGGGTTGGATCGCGCCATGAGGCCCGCGTCAGGCCCGTGCGCCTGCCAACGGCGTTCCCATTCATCAAAAGTCTCGCGGTCGAGGAATTGGTCACGCGCTTGGCCTGTGCCAAGGGCGGCGAAAGCATTTGTGAAATCCGCCCCGTCGGTTTCCATCATCGTCAAGAGTTCCTCGATCAGGACGCGATCATCTTCGGTTGGTGCAGCAAGCCCGATCTTTGCGCCAACGACCTTGAGCCATTCGGCCTCATAGATCTCGGGCATCCGGTGGACGGCGGCCGTGAAGTCGGTGATCGCCTGATCGCGGTCGGCCATCAGAGGGATCAGCGCGGTGGCGAATTGGGCCATGTTCCATGCCCCTATGGCAGGCTGGTTGGCGTATTTGTAGCGGCCATATTGGTCAATCGCCGAGAACACGGTGTCGGGGTGGTAGACATCCATAAAGGCGCAAGGCCCATAGTCGATGGTCTCGCCGGCAATCGAGACATTGTCGGTATTCATCACCCCGTGAATGAACCCGAGCCCCATCCACTGCGCAATCAGCTTGGCATAGTGGGCGATCACCATATCGAGCAGGTCGGCAGGGCCCGTGGCCTTTGGATAGTGGCGGGCAATCACATGGTCGGTCAGTGCTTGCAGGGCTTCCAGATCACCACGTGCGGCCAGCACTTGAAACGTGCCGACACGGATGTGGCTTTGCGCTACGCGGGTGATGACGGCACCGGGCAGGACTTCCTCGCGGTAGACGTCTTCGCCGGTCATGACAGCAGCCAGCGCGCGGGTTGTGGGCACGCCGAGCGCGTGCATGGCCTCGCTGACAAGGTATTCCCGCATAACCGGCCCAAGCCATGCCCGCCCGTCACCGCCACGCGAATAGGGGGTGCGGCCTGACCCTTTCAGCTGGAGATCACGACGGACACCATCGGTGCCGATGACCTCGCCCAGCAGGATCGCGCGCCCGTCGCCAAGCTGCGGGTTCCAGTGTCCGAATTGGTGACCTGCGTAGAGTTGGGCGAGGGGGGCTGCCCCGTCGGGGATGTGGTTGCCTGCAAAGACCTGTGCGGCGGCATCGCCTGTGATCTCGGCGGGGTCGATCCCGAGCAGTTCCGCAAGGTCCGCATTTGCTGCTATCAGGGCCGGCGCCCGCACAGGTGTCGGCATCTGCGGTGTGAACATCTGCGGCGGCAGCAGCGCATAGGAGTTGTCGAAAGGTATCCGCATCAGAGCCGCGCCAGACGGTCCGCCAGAAGCGCATAGAAGCCTTCGGCGTCGATATCCCCGATAAAGAGCGCATTTGGCGCGCGCCCCGAAACACGCCACCAGTCGGCGACGGTCATCCCGAGGGTGAGTTCACTGGTCGTTTCGATCTCGACGTTGATATGGCGCCCTGAGAAAAGGTCGGGATTGATCAGATAGGCAATCGTGCAGGGGTCATGCAGGGGTGCGCCTTCGGAGCCGTATTTTTCCATATCGAAACGCTCGAAAAAGTCGGTCCACGCAGCCACCATCTCGCCCACCTTGGTGCCCATCGCGCGGAAGGCGTCGATGCGGGCCTTGGTGGTCAGCGCCTTGTGGGTCACGTCGAGCGGCATCACAACCAACGGCACACCGGACCTAAAGACGATCTCGGCGGCCTCTGGGTCGACGTAGATATTGAATTCGGCAGCGGGGGTGATGTTGCCCACCTCGAAATAGGCACCGCCCATCAGCACGATTTCTTGCACGCGCTCCACAATATCGGGGGCGCGTTCAAAGGCCGTGGCGATATTGGTCAGCGGCCCGATCGGACAGAGAGTGACCGTGCCTGAGGGTTCGTTCCGCAAGGTCTCGATAATGAAATCGACAGCGTGTTGCTCCTGCAGGGGCATGGTCGGGTCGGCCATGGGCGGACCGTCGAGGCCGGTTTTGCCGTGGACATGTTCGGCGGTGACCAGTTTGCGTTTCAGGGGCGCATCGCATCCTGCAAAGACACGGGTTTCTGGCTTGCCTGCCAACTCGCAGACGATCCGCGCGTTCTTTTCGGTCAACGGCAGCGGCACGTTTCCCGCAACGGCGGTGATGCCCAGAACCTCCACATCCTCGGGCGAGGCAAGGGCAAGCAGGATCGCGACGGCGTCGTCCTGTCCGGGGTCTGTGTCGATGATGATCTTGCGGGGGGCCATGATGCGTCCTTTGTTGCCTTGCCGCCTAAAGTGGCCTTTGGACGGGGCAGGGGCAAGGGGTCAGACGCGGCCTTCTGCGGCCAGTCGCGCGTGCAGGACGGGCACGTCTG
Organism: Luminiphilus sp.; assembly: GCA_964221795.1. Lineage (GTDB taxonomy): Bacteria > Pseudomonadota > Alphaproteobacteria > Rhodobacterales > Rhodobacteraceae > Yoonia. The sequence goes on from CAXQAV010000377.1 coordinate 3,961, forward strand.
GATGATCCAGCTCGAGCCCGTAGATATAGGCATGGGTCAGGAAGAAACACGCGGCGTCAATGTCGTTCGCGGTGTCGGCGGCCTCGGTGTAAAGCCGCACGAGCGCCGCGCGGTCATTCCGTGCGTGCGCATCCAAGAGCCGCGTTTGCAGGTCGTTCATGCGGTGGCGAGGTGGTCGCTGATCTTGCCTGCCACCCAGTCGTGGAAGCAATGGGTCGGCCCGTCCATCGCGGGGCTGAAGCGGCCACCGTCGAAGTCAGGGGCGTAGCGGCCCTTTTGCATGCCTTCCACCACGAAGACATCCTCTTCGAAAACACCGCGCCATTGGGTGCAGTTCTTCTGCCGCAATGCGTCATCCGTCTTTGGCGCGGCATAGTAGAGATGCACATGCTCGTCGGTAGTTTCATGCGTCTTGGGTTCCAGAACGATGACAAAGGTCTGGTCGCGCTGCACGCCCAAGAGGACGTTGGGGTAGACGGTGATGTATTCGCCGCCTTCAACGAACTTGGCATCAATGTTCGGGAAATCGGGGAAGACCGCCCCGTCATCGCCTTTGAGCTGGGTGTAAACCAGTGTGCCCTGTCCTGAATATCTGCCGCGCTCGTTGATGTTGTAGTGGTCTTCAAGTCGCGAATAGCTGTTCAGACCGGGGTGGACCCATGGCAGGTGATAGCTTTCGCAGTAGTTCTCGACGGCCAGTTTCCAATTGGTCTTGACCGGAAGCACAAAGGTGCTGTCCGCGCCACCGTGATGCATCGGCTGGTCGAAATCGGCCCAACGGGCGATGAGCTCTGCGTGGACTTCTTCAAACGGAGCGGCCCTGCCGTCGATGTTCACAAAGACGGTGTCAAACCAGATGTGACTGCGCACCTCGATCAGTCCGAGGTCTTCTTTTACGATGGCCTCATGGGTGTTGTGGCCGGGGCCGCCCACATGCGGTGTGCTGACCAGACGGCCATCGGTGCCATAGCACCACGAATGATATGGGCAGCGGATCGCGCCCTCGATCTTGCGCGGCTCGGAGACAAGGATCATCCCGCGGTGGCGGCAGATATTCTGGAAAACGCGCACGGTGTTCTGGCGGTCGCGTACCAAGAGGAGGGGGATGCCGAGAAACTCGATCGGTTTAGCATCACCGATCTCGGGCACATCAGAGGCGACGGCCAGCCCCGCCCAGCTGGAAAAGAGGACGGCGTGTTTTTCGACCTCGAAAACCTCCGGGTCGATGTAATGCGCATTCGGTAGACCGTTGGCGGTTTCGATGGGACGGCGGACGGCGTCGAGCGTGGATTGGGAAATGTCTTTGGCCATGGCGGAACCCTCACGATGATGAGGCATCCTAGCAGCACCGCCGCGAAACACGGCGTCTGACCGCGACGAAGGCTTTTCTGGCAGCGACACCGCAAGGATTGGCCGACAGGTGTCCATCACCCCGGCGGATATGTGCTACACAATCAACATGGGCGGATGGTCGCGTAGGGAACTGCTTGAATTCGGCGCGCGGATGCCACATCTGATAGACGTCAGGCAATGTTCTGGAATGTTCTCATGAAACGGCTCAACTGTTTCCTTGGGGAAGACAATTCAAACAAAAAGACCTGATAGGAGAACGAAAATGAGCATGAAGCACATCACACTCGCCGCGCTGGCCATATTTGCGACACCTTTGGCCGCCCAGAATGCCGA
>CAXQAV010000378.1:0-2902 GCA_964221795.1 Luminiphilus sp.
GGAGATCGCCTCAACCCAACCCTGCTCCCAGGCAGTATCGGTGATGTATTTTTCCACCGAGCCAATTGTCACGGTGCCATGGCCGGACTGCTCAATCACGCAGTTGCCTTCACACAGACGGTCCTGCGGGCAGATACGGCCACAGATTTCCGGAAAGGTGTTGGTGGCCTGGCTAACCGCATAAGCTTCTTCCAAACGGCCGGTCGCCGTCAGACGCAGCCAGTCAGGGATGTTGTTGTGCAGCGGACAATGAGTCTGGCAGTAGGGCACGCCACACTGGCTGCAGCGGCTTGCCTGCTCCTCGGCTTTGGCGAGCGCGTACTCCGCATAAATCTCATTGAAGTCTTCTTTCCGCAAATTCGGAGGACGCTTCTCCGGCATCTCGCGCCCGACTTGCGTGAACTTCAACATCTTCTGGCCAGCCATGCGCCATCCTCCCTAGAATTCAGAGCGAGCCGCCTTTTAAAACGCCTTCAGCAAAATGAAAAGGCAATAATACTGACCTATCTGGAAGAAAATTCGGCGGCAAGAGCTTCCATATGGGACGAAAATGCAAAAATTGGGTCCGTTTTGTTACCTATATCTACTCTTCCCCGGAATTTCTATGTAGTTAGGTTGAGGCAACCGAATCAAAGACGGCTCCGATGACGACCTTCAACCTCCTTCTGATCGCCCTGATCCAAGGGCTGACCGAATTTCTGCCGGTCTCATCCTCTGGCCATCTGATCCTGCTGCCAAGTCTATCAGGACTTGAGGATCAGGGGCAGATTATTGATGTGGCGGCGCATCTGGGCACTCTGGGGGCGGTGATCCTCTATTTCTGGGCAGATGTCCGTCTGGCGCTCGGCGGTCTGGGGCGGCTGTTGCGCGGGAAGATCGACACCAAAGGCGCATTCCTTGCGCTGTGCCTGATTTTTGCGACGGTCCCTGTCGTAATCTTCGGCCTGATCCTCAAGCTGACGGGCCTGTCGGACATGATGCGCGGAATTGCCGTCATCGGCTGGGCCATGATTATCTTTGGCGTTCTTCTCTACTGGGCCGACCAGACCGGTAAGGAAGAGCGCGTTGCCGATGGCTGGACCCTCAAGCACGCCTTCAAGATGGGACTTTGGCAAGCCGTCGCGCTGATCCCCGGAACATCGCGCTCGGGCATCACAATCACGGCAGGGCGCATGCTGGGCTATACCCGCAGCGACGCGGCACGTCTGGCGATGCTGATGTCGATCCCGACCATTATCGCCTCGGCCAGCCTGCTGAGCCTTGATGTGATCGGAACCGCGGACACAGGCGCGCTGCGGGATATCGGCATTGTCATGGCCATGTCCTTTGCGGCGGCGCTTTTTGCACTCACGATCATGATGCGCCTGCTGCGCTCGGTCAGTTTCACGCCCTACGTGGTCTACCGGATCGGCCTCGGCGTTGTGCTGCTCTGGATCGCTTACACCTAGCGTTCGGCCGCGAGTACCAAAGCCCAGTAAAGCTGGCTGCCGGAACCGGCCTTGGCCAGACCGAAATCTTCGAAGTTCGGGTTGATGTTGTTGGCCTGATGCCCATGGGAGTTAACCCAACCTTGAAGCACAGACTCTTCGGTCTGATAGCCACGGGCGACATTCTCGCCCCAGGTCCGCGGGTTATAGCCCTGTCTTATGATCCGCTCCCCAGCGTTCGATCCGTCGCTGCCCGTATGGGTCATTCGGCCCATCGCAAGCATATCCTCTGCGTGGAGTTGCGCCGCACGGCCGAGTCTGGCGTCATACACCACAGGGGCCGAACCATTATCTGCACGGACAGCGTTCAGCATGTCGCCAAATGTTGTCGGCGCTGGAGATGACGAAGGCGCCGGAGATGTTGTCGGCAGGGGCGCACCGGCTGCTGCCAGTGTATCCATCCCGCCTCCCATACAGGCCGAGAGAATGCAGATTGCCGATATCGCGAATACCTGTTTCAAGACTACCTCCATGAACCCAATATTAACGATAGAGGTGCGCCGGAGTTGCCAGCAAATGGTTTTACACGAAAGGCTTGCCAACGGCGGCAACCTGCCGAGAAATCATGGCTCTGGCAGATTTCCGCTGCCGCTACGGGCATTCCGCATGTCAAGCCGAGATCAGGCTTCCCAAACACCGCATGGATTGAAACGATTGCAGGCATGAAAGGCATAACGCATCTCTGGCTGATTGGCCTCCTGCTGGCAGGAGGAGCGTTGAGTGCGCAACCGGCCCCCGTTGAGATCCAGTCAGAGGCTGAGACGGCGCTGGTAGGCGGCAATCCAGCCAAAGCCGCAAGTCTGGCAAGCGGACTCGTGGCCAATCAGCCCGACGCCTTTGCGCCTGCATTCCTTCTCGCGGTGGCGCTCTTCGACACGGGTGATTTCACTGCTGCCGCGCGCGCTGCGGCAACGGCATATGGCAATGCCGCCACTTCGCTGGACAGGCAGCAATCGGCACAACTCGCCGGCAACGCGTATCTTGCTGAAAGGGCATTCACACGGGCCGCCTTCTGGCTGCGCCGTGCGGCCAACCACGCCGAGTCAGAAGAGGTATTCCGCCAGATCGCGGAGACCTATCAGGAAGTGCGTGCGGCCAACCCTCTCGGCTTTCAGGTGAGCGCATGGCTAGCGCCGACGGATAACATCAACAGTGGCGCAGAAAGCGAAGTCTTCCAACTCGAGGGTCTGCCGTTTGACTTTGTCCTGCCCCCGGATCGCGTCGCGTTGTCGGGGCTGGAATACGGCTTCGACGTTGCCGCAACATACCGACTCGCAAGCACCTCAGACCAGACGACGACAGTAGGAGTCTACGTTTTCGGACAGAGCTACGCTCTTTCGGCCGAATGCCTTGCTAGGGCACCTGACGTGAACGGCGACGACTTCTCTTACCTTGCGACAGACCTGGCGCTCACC
>CAXQAV010000379.1:0-2185 GCA_964221795.1 Luminiphilus sp.
CGCGATGCGAGATCAAGCGCCGAGTGCTGCATCCGCGAGGCTGCCTGATCAAGATCCGAGACCGTGCTGGCGATCGCGCTCAGCACATTGCGCAACCGACCTGTCGCCGCGTTGAAGTCATTGCGGATGCTGTCGTAATCCGAATCGAGTGGTTGCGCACAGTGACAGGTGAGGTCCGCATTCGCCAAGGTGGCCAACCCTTCGGTGACCAGTTCCACCACTTTGCCGTGCTTGGCATTGAGCGCGGCCTCATCCGAGGCTTTGATCTCTTCCGCTTCGCGGCGCAGCGCAAGTGTTTCCTGTTTAAAGTGATAAATGGCGCGCGCCATCCGGCTGATTTCGTCCTTCTGGTCAATGCTCGGCACCCAGGCGGTAAAATCACCTTTGGCAAAGCCATAGACGATCTTGGTCAGCGCCTTGATCCGGTGGATCATCCATTCAAAGCTTGCCACCGCAAACAGCCCGACAATCAGGATCGAGATCGCCCCCGTGAGGATCACATCACGCAGGGCTTTTTCGCTCTCTCGCTCGATCTGGGCAGTGATTGCGTTGATATCTGCTGTCTTTGCACTTTCCGCGTCGCGGAGGGCGTCGATCCAGTTCGTTGATGCCTGAAACCACTGCGCTGCGGTTAGACTGCTCGCCTCACCGCTTTCTACCGCAAGGAGGATCTGGTCACGCATGGATTGGATCGCCGCAAATGACGGGTCGCTGTAGATCTCATCGACAAATCCCGGCCCGCTGAGGATCTTAGTCATTTCGCCCAGGAGCGCGTTTTGCGCCCCGATATGCCCGAGCCAGTCCCTGAGGAGTGTGGATGAAAACGTGCTGCTCAAGCCAGTTGAGCCGAGGGCCCGCTCCAGCCCCGCCCGTTCCTTTGCAGCAGTCAGGAGAGCACGCGCCGCCTGAAGATTGGCCAGCGAAACCTGCCCCTCCTGCCCCGAGAGCGGATAGCTGACCACCAGAAGGTCGTTGATAATGCCGGTGTAATAGCGCGCCACATCCGGAACCGTCACCTCAAGTGCGCTGACCCGCGCGCGGAAGGTCGCCAGCCCTTCGATCCGGTCTCGGGCGCGCAATGAATGCCTCGCCCCGCATGGACGCGAGCTTTTGCGTGTTCTGCAAAGCAGAGGGCACGACTGTATCGGTCGCAGGGCGCTGTCGGGCCAGATCAGCACAGAAATTTTCACCACCAGAGGCGACAAACCCCGCCGAATACCCGCGTTCCCGCTGCAACTGATGGACCAGATCGTTGATCAGAACCTGTTCGGACGCCCAGAGAACCGATTGCGAGGCCACCGCCAGCCTGTCCCGTTCGACCGTCATCTTCAGCCAGGCAAAATACGTCGCCAGAGCCAACAACGGCATGATGATTGCCAGCATGATAAAGCGCAGTTTCATTCCCGAACCCATTCAAAGTGCAGTTCGAGCCTATCTGCCAGCAAAGTCCTAATACTTGGCTAAAGCTTACAGGGCGGCCTACGTGGTATCGCGCCCCTGCCAAAGCCGGCCCAGCACGATGACCAGAAAGCCCAGCGCGCTCACGAAAGAGGCAAGGTTGATCGTCACCCAAAGCACCCGCCAGCGGAGGGGGAAGGCTTCGGCATAGGTCTTCTGATCCACATCAGGCAGACTCAACCGGACCTGCGCGACCTGCAGATAGGTATAGGCCATCGCCGCCACGAACATGCCCGCGATCATGGCGACGGGGGCTTTGGCGATGATGGCATCGCGCATCCCGACTAATGCTGCTCCGGCACCAGAATCTCGCGCTTGCCCACATGGTTCGCGCTGCTGACGACGCCTTCTTCTTCCATCTGCTCGACCAGACGCGCGGCCTTGTTATAGCCGATCGCCAGCTTGCGCTGGATGTAGCTGGTCGAGCATTTGCGGTCCTTGATCACAATCGCCACGGCCTGATCGTAAAGCGCATCCTCGCCGTCGGTATTGCCGCCCAGACCCAGCACCAGATCAATGTCGCTGGCCTTTTCATCCTCGTGGCCTTCGACCACGCCGGACATGTACTCTGGTGGACCGAACGACTTGAGGTGGTTCACGATCTCTTCGACTTCCTCGTCGCTCACAAACGGGCCATGCACGCGGGTGATTTTCGAGCCACCGGCCATATAGAGCATGTCACCCATGCCCAAGAGCTGCTCGGCCCCCATTTCGCCAAGGATCGTGC
>CAXQAV010000380.1:0-5616 GCA_964221795.1 Luminiphilus sp.
GTTGTAATAGGCGGTCGGATCATATTGCTGCACAGGCAGGTTCAGATGGTCAGCCGTGAGGATACCCATCGCGGACAGAAGCGCATAAGAGGCGACAACCTCATTGGCCTGCGCGGCGATCTCGCCGACACGCGCGTCCAGCAGTTCCTGCTCGGCGTTCAGCACATCCAATGTGGTGCGCGAGCCGAGTTGCGCTTCTTGACGGACACCGTCAAAGGCAATCTGGGCAGCGCTGATCTGCTGCTCGGAGGCCTGACGTGTGGCGCGGGCAACCTGCACCTGCGCCCAAGCATTTGCGACCTGCTGCTGCACTGACTGGGTCACCAGAAGCAATCCCGAACGGGCTGCATCGCGGTTGGCCAGAACCTGACGGTAGCCGCTGAAGACCAGACCACCCGAATAGATCGGCCCGCCGGCGTTGATCCCTATCTGGGACGTATTGTTGCCGTCCTGATCAACACTGACAAAACCGTCGAGCGTCACTTTGGGGCGCGTGGCCGCTTCGGCACGGCGGACGTTCAGTTCGGCTGCAGCGACGGAATGCTGTGCCTCACTGATGCGCGGGTGGTTGCGCACTGCAAATGCCTGCGCTTCAGCCAGCGACCCTGTAATCGGGGCGGGGCTAACGTTGTGCGGGCTGGTCGGCATCCGACCGATCGCCGCGTTGAACTCGGCCGATGCAATCGCAAGATCGCCCTGTGCTGCTGCCAGAAGGCTGCGGGCCGATGCCAGTCGCGCCTCTGCAAGCGATACATCTGTGCGGGTGACTTCTCCCACTTCGAAACGGTCCTGCGCAGCGCGGAATTCCTGCGTGATCAGGCGCACGTTGCTTTCACGCAACTGCACGAATTCCCGCGCGCTCAGCATATTTGTATAGGCCTGCACGGCGCGCAACAGGATGTCCTGTTCGATCCCGCGCAGCGCCTGTCTGGTGCCCAGCACGATCTCTTTCTGCGCTTCCACACCCAGATCGCCCACGCCACCGTCATAGAGGGTGAGACTTCCCGAGATGCGCGCATTGGCCGAGTTTGTTGTTGTGGTTGTGGCGGCAGCGACGCGCCTGCTGGTTGCCGACAAAGACCAGTTGATCACCGGCAGGGTTGCCGCAACCGACTGGGCCACGCCCTCGTCTGCGGCGCGCAACAGGGCGCGGTTCTGTTCAAGCAGACCGGAATTGTTGTAGGCCGAGGTCAGCGCCTCGGACAGGGATTGCGCATGTACTGCTGGCGCAGCGGCCAAGGCGATCACCGCCGCAACAATTCCCAAACTCTTGCGCTCAAACATGCGTCACCTTCCGTCAATATCTGTTTCGATACGCGAGAGGTCCCGCATTCGATCAATTAGAGCGCAAAAGCGCGTGCCTTTTCAAAACCTGCCAACAAGGGCGCACCTGCATTGAATGCAAAGCGCCAGTTAACCACGCCATCGATCTTGTGACCGAGTCGAACGACCCCGAGGTTACCATCAAGGAACACACAAGCAATCCGGCCGCCTTCGCGCAGCTGATCCAGAAGAGCATCTGGAACTTCCTCTGCACCGCCCTGTATCATGATAATATCGTAGGGCGCAGATTTCGCAGCGCCTTCGGTCAAGGGACCGGTCATCACTGCGGCATTGTCGATCCCCTGTTCGGACAGAATGCTCTGCGCCTCTTCGGCACGGCTCTCGTCGTCTTCGACGGCGACAACAAAGTCGCACAAACGCGCCAGCACGGCAGTCGAGTAGCCAAGGCCGCAGGCAATATCCAAGGCAACATGCGACGGCTGGATGTCCAGCGCTTCAAGCATTTTCGCCAAAGTCCGCGGTTCCAGCATCACGCGATCGGAATCAATTGCGAGGTTCTCGCCCATATAGGCCGCTTCGCGCATCCGGTCCGGCACATAGGCTTCGCGCGGCACCCCGAGCATCGCGTCGATAATCGGGAATTTTGTTACGTCAGACGGGCGCACTTGTGTGTCAACCATCATGGTGCGGCGGGCTTTGTAGTCGGTCACGCGCAAACTCTTTCGTTCCGAGGGTTCGGGGCTTCATGCCATAGATGGGATTTGGCAGCAATATTGAAGGGTACCTTTGCAGGCCTGCAAGTACAGCGGTGATGCCAAGATGATCAGGACGCAGCAATCATGGAAAGCGTCGCTACACCCTTGGAACGATCCGCGAGCCATTTGTCGATATCGGCAAGGTCCATCGGCGGGCAGAGCAGAAACCCCTGCACATAGTCACAGCCGAGAATGCGCAAGGCAGAAAGCTGACCGGGCGTCTCGACCCCCTCGGCCAGCACCTCCGCCCCAAATGCGTGACCGATCCCTACGATCGCCGAGACAATATGCTTTTGCTTGGTGTCGCTATCGACTCCGGCCACGAACGACTTGTCGATCTTGATTCGACTGACCGAGAGTCCCAGAAGGCTGGACATCGAGGAATTCCCGGTCCCGAAGTCATCCAGTTCAATCGCAAACCCCCATGTCCTGCAATTGCTGGAGGTTGTCGCGTAGCTGGACGTTCGTTTCGTCGATCAAGGTATTCTCGAGAATCTCAACAGAGACAGCCTGCGCAGGAAGCCCCGTGTGCCGCAGAATCGCAGTCAGTTTTGCCGCAAGGCGGCGGTCTGTGATCTGTTTCTGACCCAGGTTTATCCCGATCCGGGCGTTGGCAAGCTCCGGCGTTATCTGTCTGGCCTGTGCAAACCAGCTCAGCGCAGCACGACGCACGTTCTGGTCTATCATGTTGCGCAAATCCTTGTCCCGCAGTCCCAGCAGGAACTCCGAGGGCAGACGCAACCCCTGTTCGGGGTGCCGCCAGCGCGCGAGCACCTCAAAACCTGCAATCCCGCCCGTCCGCAAATCGATCTGGGGCTGCAGGAAGGGCACAAACTCGCCCATGTCGAGACCATGCGTAATTTCCGAGATGAGAATGCGCTCCTTGCGGGTCCGTTCGCGCAGCACGCCATCGAGCAGCACTGCGCCATTGCCCGACTTGCGCTTGGCCTCGTATATCGCGATATCCGCCATCGCCAGGAGCGCATCCACCCCCAATCGGCACAAGCCGCCGCACCCAAAAAAAAGACGCAAAAACTGCACAAGAAAACACGACCCAAAACCGGCACCCCTTTGGTGGCCGCTGGCTTAGGTCATGACACCTTATGGATCAGTTAAAGGTCGCATTTTCGGAAAACATAGCATGAGAACAAAGGGCGCGCTCCCGACCGGAGCCACCTGAAAAATTCGCTTTACGATCCCGGCGCGGTCGCCCAAAACCGCGAAAGACGGGCGGGGCCCGAAACATTGCTGAGCGATACGGACGCGGCACTCCGGGTCAGGGAAAGGCAGGACACATGGCAAATCCTCTCTATGACACTCTCTTTGGCTCTCACGCGGGCAAGACAGAAGCCTTCTTGCATCTCCCTGATCGCAGAGTCCTGAGCTACGATGATTTTCTCGCCCTTGCCGCGCGCTTTGCCCATGCCATGACACAGATCGGGCTACAGCCGGGCGACCGTGTCGCCGTGCAGGTGGAAAAATCGCCCGAAGCACTCGCACTCTACACAGCCTGCGCGCAGGCCGGTCTGGTCTTTCTGCCGCTCAACACCGCCTATACCGTCGACGAACTGACCTATTTCATCGAGAACAGCGGTGCCCGACTGATCCTCTGTGACAACCGGAACGCGGCCAGCCTGCGCCCTGTGGCGCACGCCCTCAACGCCCATCTCGAAACGCTCGACGCACATGGCACCGGCACGCTTGCCGATCTGGCCGCCAAGCAGCCCTCCAGCTTTGCGACGGTCGCACGGGACGGCGAAGATCTGGCGGCCTTCCTTTACACCTCCGGCACCACAGGGCGTTCGAAAGGCGCGATGCTGACCCAGAACAACCTTCTGTCCAATGCACAGACGCTGGCAGAGGAGTGGCGATTGAGCTCTGACGACGTCCTGCTGCACGCGCTGCCGATCTTCCATACCCACGGTCTATTCGTAGCGACGAACATTGCGCTGGCCACCGGCGGCAGCATGATCTTTTTGCCGAAATTCGATCTCGACCAGATCATCGCTCTGATGCCGCAAGCCACCACAATGATGGGTGTGCCAACCTTCTACACCCGCCTGCTGGGTGATCCCCGCTTCACTAAAGAGCTTGCCGCGGACATGCGCCTCTTTGTGTCGGGATCAGCCCCGCTTCTGGCCGAAACCCATGTGCAGTTCGAAGAGCGCACAGGCCACCGCATCCTTGAACGCTACGGCATGACTGAAACCAACATGAACACCTCGAACCCCTACGACGGCGAGCGGCGGGCCGGCACCGTCGGATTTCCGCTGCCGGGTGTGGAGTTGAAGATCACCGACCCCGAGACCGGCGAAACCCTTCCCGAGGGCGAGGTCGGGCTGATCGAAGTCCGCGGACCGAACGTCTTCAAGGGCTACTGGCAAATGCCGGAGAAAACCGCAGCCGAGATGCGCGCGGACGGTTTCTTTATCACCGGTGACCTCGGCAGGATCGACGCGGACGGCTATGTGCAGATTATCGGCCGCAACAAGGACCTGATCATCTCGGGCGGCTACAATATCTACCCTAAAGAAATCGAGCTTGTGCTGGACGACCAGTCCGGCGTTCTGGAAAGCGCTGTCATCGGCGTCCCGCATCCCGATTTCGGAGAGACCCCGGTGGGCATCATCGTCGCTGCACCGGGCGAAGCACCGGACCTTGAGGCGGTTGCCAAGGCAGCCGCGACCTCGCTCGCCCGTTTCAAACTGCCACGGAAACTGGTGGTCGTGGACGAATTGCCCCGCAACACCATGGGCAAGGTGCAAAAGAACATCCTGCGGGAAAGCTACAAGGACCTCTTTGCGCAAGGGTGAGGCCCCTGCTTGGGCACAGGAATGACCGCACAAGATTGCCCGAGAGGTCGGGACGGAGGCCGGGCGTTCCTTATGGTCGCCTGATCCTATGATCAACGTCATGGCACCGCGGGCCGGTCACAAAAGGCCCGTCGCCTGTCCGATAAGGCTGGCAATAACCCCCAAGTGGTCAGGTACCTATCCGTTTTGGTCTAAGACACATCCACCCGTGCGCAAGCGTTGCCGCGGAGCAACTGGCATATCGAGGACATTCCTTTCCTCCCCAGCGCCAAACGCGATCTCCGGTACTGGCAATCACAACCAAGCAAAGGATCTAGACGATGAAACTGATTACACCTCTGATGTTCGCCGCTGCCGTCGCTGCGACCTCTTCAGCGACCACCGCCGCGGCAGCCACATGCGCAGACCGGACCGCAGTCGTCGAACGCCTTGTAACCCGCTTTGGCGAAACGGCTGTGGCCAATGCCGTCAGCGTATCCAACAACATCCTTGAAGTTCATGCCTCGGAGGATCTCGCGACCTGGACAATCCTGCTGACGTTGCCCGAAGAGAACCTGACCTGTCTGGTTGCTTCAGGTGCTGGTGAAACCGCATTTCAGGCCTCTTTGCAGAGTTTCTGAAGACCCCCTTCCCCCAAAAAACATGCCAGATATCCAGTAGTGCAGACCTACCCGAAAGAGGTCTGCGGCCCCTTTGGGTGATGCGATAGCCCCACTGTTCCTGCGGCTCCCTCAAGGAGAAATGCTGGCAGAGCGTCAGTTGGC
>CAXQAV010000381.1:0-7301 GCA_964221795.1 Luminiphilus sp.
CCACGTTCCCTGTGGCGCCAACGACGACGATTCGATAGCCCATTGGCTGACTCCTGGGTTTCAATGGCGCCCCTTTAGCGAAAGGGGACGGCAAGGGGAAGTCCCGCCAGCGGACTGCAAGGCAGGGTGGCGTGAAAGGCATAGGTTGATGGCCTTGCGCTCCTGATCGGCTCCTCCACACCCACTGTAAACATAACTAGACACATTCTATTGTCCCGCTACACTGCCGCTATGGACGGTAGCCACCTCTCTCCTCCGCTCCGCGCGGCCCCGGCCCGCAAACTCTGCACTGATTGCGGGGTATCGCGGATGGCCGACCCGAGCGCCTGCGGCACCGCCTGCCAATTCATCAAGCCCGACTACCCCTCAGCCGAACGCCGCATCCACGGACGTGTCGCCGAAACCACCGGTGACGAGGCCTATTTCGGCGTAGCGCAAACCATGTATCGCGCCTCACTTAAACCGCCCCGCGCAGGCGCGCAATGGACCGGCATCACCACCCGACTGGCGGAGCGGCTGCTGGAGACCGGCGCCGTTGATGCCGTGCTCACCATGGTTCCCGACGCCACCGACAAATGGCGCCCCCGCCCCGCGCTCATTACCGACCCCGCGCAAATGGCCGAGGCGCGTGGGATGCGCATGGGCTATGCGCCCCTGCTCGCCCTGCTCGAACCGGCGCGTGAAGCGGGTTACAAACGGCTCGCCGTCATCGGCATCCCCTGTCAGATATACGCACTCCGCGCGCTGGAGGTGCAGCTCGGGTTCGAACGTATCTACGTCATCGGCACGCCCTGCTCGGACAACACGACGACAGAGAACTTTCACGGCTTCCTCGCGCGGCTGACCGACAGGCCCGAGACCGTCACCTACCTCGAATTCCGCGCCGACTATCACGTCGAAATGCGGTTCGAAGATGGCAGCAAACGCGAAATCCCCTTCCTCCGGCTGCCGCTCTCGGACCTGCCGCGCGACTTCTTCCCAACCACCTGCCGCACCTGCGTCGACTACACCAACCGGCTGGCCGATATCACCGTGGGCTATATGGCGGGTGAAGGCGACCAATGGCTGATCGTGCGGAACGCACGGGGGGCCGAGATGCTGGAGAACCTCTCCGGTGAAATCCACCTCGCCGCGCCCGGCAGCAAGGGCAACCGGCAGGGCGGCGTCAAAGGCTTTATCGAAAACACGCGGCTCGCGGCGGGCGGCCTCCCCCTGCGGCGGATGCCCGACTGGCTGCGTGGGATCGTGGCATGGGTGCAGCCCCGCTTCGGGCCGCGCGGTCTGGAGTTTGCGCGGGCGCGGCTGGAGATGAAGGCTGCCGAAACCATCCTGCACCTGCGGCGCGAGGAACCGGCCAAGATGAAGAACATGATCCCCGCCCATGTCTGGAACCTTGCCGCACCCTATGGGCTGACGGCAGAAAACGATCAGGCGCTATCGCGCGCCGAGGACGAGCACCATCAGGAGTAAGTAAAGCGCAACGCCGCCACCAATCAGGACATAATGGAAGTTGCTCGTCACCGTGGCTTTGGTGACCTCTTTCATCTGACCCATCAGGTCAGGCCAGGTGTAGCTGACGAAATCCCCTTGGGTGAAAACGGCTTGCACGCGCCCTTCCTCGTTCACCACAGGCAAACGGCGGAAACGCTCGTTCGACATCAAGCGAAGCCAGTCCATCATCTGGTCGGTCTCTTTGGCAAGCCACGGCTCACGGGTCATGATCTCTGACAGTTTGGTCTGCGTCGGATCCAACCCCTTTGCGACGAGCTTGTTCATTACGTCACGCTCAGTCACGATGCCGGTGACCTGTTCATCTTTATCCACGACAATGACACTGCCGTAGTTCTTGTCCGACATGGCCGCTACCGCATCAGCGACGGTTGCGTCGGGGCCGCTGGTGAGCGGCTTGGGTTTGCTTTTGTATTCACTGCGGTCCATCAGACGGCTGCCTGGGCGGTCGGCTGAATTTGACATAAAGGTCTCCTGTTACTGTTGCGTTGCCCTTAGACGCTAGGGCGGATCGGGAACGGGTCAAACAGGGGAAGGCCTCAGACCGGCAGCGCCGTGGTGTTCCGCACCGTGCGCAGTGCAAAGGAACTTTGCATCTGCGCCACCCCCGGCAGTGTCGCCAGATACTTGCGGTGGATACGCGCAAAATCCTCGGTATCGCCCGCAACCACCTTGAGCAGATAGTCCGCCGACCCCGCCATCAGGTGACACTCCAGCACATCGGGCACCAGCGCCACAGCGCGCTCGAAAGCATCCAGCACCTCGTCCGCCTGCCCGCTCAAGGTGATCTCGACAAAAACCGTCGTCGGGCGGCCTACCTTACGGGGATCAAGCAGAGCCACATAATCGCGGATATACCCCTCTTTCTCAAGCCGCTGGACGCGGCGGTGACAGGCCGAAGGCGAGAGGTTCGCCTTCTCCGAAAGCTCCGCATTGGACATCCGGCCCGCTTTCTGCAGGACCTCAAGGATTCGGCGGTCGATACTGTCGATTTCCATTTTTCGCAAAAACCTTCGAACATTTGATCACTTTACGCACGTTTCTACCGAACATGACCGCTAACGCCAAGAATATTCCCCAAGAAATTGCAGCGCTCCGGCGCGAATATCCGCGCAAGGGAAAAGGAGGACCAACAGATGCACATCGGTTGCCCCAAAGAGATCAAACCACAGGAATTCCGCGTCGGCATGACGCCCAACGCCGCGCAAGAGGCGGTGAACCACGGCCATAAAGTGACCATCGAGACCGGCGCAGGTGCCGGTGCGGGTTTCAGCGACGAAGATTACATCGCTGCCGGCGCAGAGATCGCGGCCACTGCCGCCGATGTCTTCGCCGCGGCTGATATGATCGTAAAAGTGAAAGAACCACAGGGCGTGGAGCGTAAAATGCTCCGCGAAGGTCAGATTCTCTTCACCTACCTGCACCTCGCGCCCGATCCGGAACAGACCAAAGACCTGCTCGCATCCGGTGCGACATGCATCGCTTATGAGACCGTGACCGATGACCGTGGCGGTCTGCCGCTCTTGGCGCCGATGTCCGAGGTCGCAGGGCGTCTGGCCCCGCAGGTCGGCGCGTGGACGCTGCAAAAAGCCAACGGCGGGCGCGGCGTGCTGCTGGGTGGCGTGCCGGGTGTCGGCCCTGCCAAGGTTGTTGTCATCGGCGGCGGTGTCGTCGGGACCCATGCGGCACGGATTGCGGCTGGCATGGGCGCGGATGTGACCGTGCTCGACCGCTCGCTCCCACGGCTGCGCTACCTCGATGACGTCTTCGGCGGGCAGTTCAATACCAGCTACGCCAGCGCGGGCAACACCATCGAACTGGCACGGCAGGCCGACATGATCATCGGTGCGGTCCTGATCCCCGGTGCTGCGGCGCCCAAGCTAATCTCACGCGCGCAACTGTCGGAACTGAAACCCGGTGCGGCCCTCGTGGACGTCGCCATTGATCAGGGCGGCTGTTTTGAGACCTCGCGCGCCACAACGCATCAGGAACCGATCTATGATGTGGACGGGATCATGCACTACTGCGTGGCCAACATGCCGGGTGCCGTCGCCCGCACGTCGACGATCGCTCTGGGGAACGCGACGATGCCTTTCATGCTGGCACTCGCCGACAAAGGCTGGCGCAAGGCCTGCGAGGATGATCCGCATCTGCTGAACGGGTTGAACGTCCATGCAGGTCAGCTGACATACTATGCGGTGGGCAAGGCGCTCGGGATCGACGTACTGTCACCCGCGCTGGCGTTGAAGGCCTGACGCAAAACCCTCAAAGCTCGCTGTCTTCGATGAGCTGCAAAGAAGGCCCGCTAAACGGCGGGCCTTTCTATTTGCTTTCCGGCACTTACTTCTTCAGGGCGTCGCGGATTTCCATGAGTATGTCCAGTTCGGTCGGGCCTTTGGGGGCCTCGGGCGCGGGCTCTTCCTCTTTGGCCGAGGCTTCTTTAATTCGGTTGACCATCTTGACCAGCAAGAAGACAACAAAGGCCACGATCAGGAAGTTGATCACCGCCATCAGGAAGTTGCCGATTGCAAAGACCGAGATACCGGCTTCGCCACAGGCAGCCACAGAAGCACACTCACCATTACCCAGCACATAGAACCAGCCCGAGAAGTCGATCCCGCCTGTAAAGAGCGCGATGATCGGGTTGATCAGATCACCGACGAGCGAGGTGACGATGGCCGTGAATGCGGCACCGACAATAATACCGACGGCCATGTCCATGACATTGCCTTTGGCGATGAAAGTTTTGAATTCATTAAGCATGGAGTTCCCCACTATCTGTTCGCACACGCGCGTGGCTCTTGCTGCCCACTGCGCGCCTGCGCACATTGTTAATGGCGTGTTCACACACACGCACGGGTTTTATTTGAAAAATTTCCCCATAGGTGACTTTTTACCGATCCATGCAAAGGAGCCATCATATGGCCGACCTCTCCGCCTTTCCCATCACACGCCGCTGGCCCGCCAAAGACCCCAATGTCATTCAGCTTTACGCCTATCCGACCTTCAACGGGGTCAAGGCCTCCATCGCTCTGGAAGAGCTGGGGCTGCCTTATGAACCCCATCTCGTGACGCTGGCCGACAAGGACGTCAAAAGCCCCGAGTTCCTGTCGCTGAACCCCAACAACAAGATCCCCGCGATCATCGACCCCAACGGCCCCGAGGGGACGCCCATCGGGCTTTGGGAAAGCGGCGCGATCCTGCTCTATCTGGCCGAGAAGACAGGCAAGCTGATCGGCGAGACCGCCTCGGACCGCCACAAGATCACCCAGTGGCTCATGTTCCAGATGGGCGGTGTCGGCCCGATGTTCGGGCAGATGGGCTTCTTTTGGAAGTTTGCCGGCAAAGACATCGAAGACCCCCGCAACCGCTACCGCGACGAGGCCATCCGCCTCCTCGGTGTGGTCGACAAAGCGCTTGAGGGGCAGGACTGGATCGCGGGCGACTATTCCATCGCCGATATCGCACTGGCCCCATGGCTGAACGCGGTCCACTTCTACGGCACCAAGGACGAGGTGGGCTTTGACGATCTTAAGAACGTGCCTGCCTATATCGAACGGTTCTTGGCGCGGCCTGCGGTGGAAAAAGGCAAGACCATCCCCGATCCGTCACAGGCGGGTTGAGGCGAAGCCTGAAAAGACAAAAGGCGCAGCCAAGGGGCTGCGCCTTTTTGTTTGGGCGGACTGCGGGACTACCAGTTGCCGCTCCGCTCCAGCGACTTGCGATAAAGCGCATCCGCCACATCCTGCCCCAACGGCAACTGCGAAGCGGCAATGATATCGCCTTCGGTCAGACCGATATCGCGCAGTTTGGCCGCATCAAGTGTGCGCAGCCGTGCAATCTCGGCGCGGCGGGCTTTCAGCTTGGCGGGATAGGCAAGGGCGGCCTTGGTCAGCGCTTTCAATGCAGCGCCGGTTTTGGAAGGTGCGGCGAAGGTGTTTGTGGTGAATACGGTCATCGGGATCATACATTGTTTGCGGTTTCGAAGATGTCCCAACCCTGCCGGAAAGGGCGGCCTTGCGGGTAGTGCAGGATGTGAAGCACACCCGATACAGATTATGAACTGGATCGGATCAGGCACCTCGTGGCACTCTTGGGGCAGGAGGTAAGGCCATGTCCACGCAACCTTATGGACTGATTTGCCCGATCACACGGGCCTGCGACGTGCTCGAACCCCGCTGGACCATCCCGATCCTGTCCGAGATCTGGGCGGGTTTGACCAAATTCAACGAAATCCGCCGCGGCGTCGGCAGCATCTCTCCCGCGCTTCTATCGAAACGGCTGAAAGAACTGGAAGAGAACGGTCTGCTGGAACGGATCGAGGATCCGGCCACCGGCAGCGTCGACTATATCCGCACGCAGATGGCCATTGATCTGGAACCAGCACTCAACGCGCTCGGGGTCTGGGCACAGAAATACATCGAGGCCGAGATCGCCTGCGAGGTGGACCTGTCCTCGCTCGCCTGGAAGATGCGCAGGTATATCATCACCGAAGCGCTGCCCAAGCGGAGGGTGGTGATGAGGTTCCACTTTCAGGACGAAGGGCTGGACTATGACACCTACTGGATCGTCGCCAAGCCCGGCGAGGCCGTGCAAATCTGCTCATCGATTCCAGGTTTTGACGTGGATCTCTGGGTGGATACAACCGTCCCGTCACTCAGCGCGGTGATCCTCGGCCGCTCGACCGTGAGCCGCGAGATCGAAGCAGAGCGCATGTTCGTGACAGGCGACGCCGTGCTGGAGAAGACGATGCAGCAATGGCTGCATGTGACAGGCTATATCCCCGAGGGAGGGCCGCGCACGTTGTCAACTGACTACAGACGGGGCAAGCTTTCCGTCCCGGCGCAGTAGGCGAGGGTCGACGACCTCGCCATACTGCACGATCACGCATTCGAAATCCTCGGCACTGGTCACGACCGTATGGTGGCCTTTGCCGTGGTTGTCTTCCATGTGCCAGACTTCACCGACACCGATCTCCCGTGCCTCTCCATCGCTGGCGGTCACGCGGACCGCACCGGCGGTGCAGATCAGCTTTTGCACCACGGGTGTGGGGTGGATTGGTTCGTCCCAGCCTGCGCGCAGGCGCAGGAACAACAGGTTCCGGACGGGGTCCGTCTCAGAAATCTCGATTGCCTTCGCAGGCGGTGCGAAGCTGCGCTCCTCCAGCGAGACATGCACGTCTTCCCAATGACTCTCGCCATCGGGCGTAGCATAGAGTCGGTGATAGCGCATTTGCTGGGCTCCTGCAGTTGAGGATGCGGCTACTCAGCCACACCGGCCTGCAGGTTGTCCAGCGTACATTACCCCGGCAACTGCCCGTTGATCACATAGTTCAGGATCTGCACGACCTGCTGCGGAGTCTCGACCACCGCCAGAGCGGCGGCATCCACCTCTTTCAGGGCGTGCTGGTGTTCGGGCTGATGCATGACGATCAGCGACTTGCCCAAGGCAGCAGCGTAGCCCGCATCAAAGGCCGCGTTCCACTGTTTGTATTTCTCGCCAAAGCGCACCACGACGATATCTGCGGTCTGCAGGCCGTGCCGCGTGCGGATCGCGTTGAGGTTCGCGCCCTTGTTGTCGTGCCAGAACTTCTTGTCCTCGGCCCCCATGATTGCCACACCGCAATCGTCCGAGGCGTCGTGATCCGTGACCGGTCCGTCAAACACCACGTCCAATCCCGCCTGCCGCACGCCATCAGTGATCTGGTCGCGCCAGTCGGTGTGGATCTCGCCGGAGAGGTAGACTTTCAGTGTCATCGTTCGGGTCCCTTTTCTTACAAGTCCTTCTTGAAA
>CAXQAV010000382.1:0-13691 GCA_964221795.1 Luminiphilus sp.
CGTGTGCTCTTCGATCTCCACAATCACCATGTCGCAGATATCGATGAAAAGCCCGTTTTCAACCACGCCCGGTATCTGGTTGAGCACAAAGCTGAGCTGACGGGGGTTGCCGATGTGCTTGAGACGCAGATCAAGAATGTGATTGCCACCGTCTGTCACGAAGGGCGCATCGCCCTCCATCCGCAGGACAGCCTCGCGGCCCAGAACATCGAGGCCGCTGAGCATCTCGGTGATCAGCTGCTGCGTGACGGCCAGACCGAAAGGCACGACTTCGACCGGAAGCGGGAAGGCACCCAATGTGGCCACGCGTTTTGTGGCATCGGCAATCACGATCATCCGGTCACTGGCCGTCGCCACGATCTTTTCCCGCAGGAGCGCGCCGCCGCCGCCCTTGATCAACGTCAGGGTTTCGTCGAACTCGTCTGTCCCATCGATGATCAGATCGAGCCATTTCGCCTCTTCCAGTGAAACTGTCTTAAGGCCGACTTCCTGCGCCAAAGTCTCGGTCTCGAGTGAGGTCGCAACGCAGGTGAGATTGAGCCCTTCCTCGCGCACCATTTCGCCCAAGCACTGCACCAGCCAAGCCGCCGTCGAACCGGTCCCGAGACCCACTTTCATGCCGTCCTCGACGTATTCGGTCGCTTGCTTTGCCGCGACGAATTTTGCCTTGTCGATAGGGGTCAGCTCGTTGGTCATGCGCCGCTCCGGTCTGGTCTTTGGCAGACTATAGACACGATGCCACCGAGGTGCGAGGGGTGAAAACACCTCCGGGCGGCGGGGGTGGCGCAATCGCCCCTCGGAATAGTCGGTTTTGGTATGTGCGGAGCCTATCATTCACGGTAGGTGAGGACCATGACACAGCCGATGCGCCTGCACTACGCCCCTGACAATGCCTCACTTTGCGTGCGGCTGGCGCTGGAAGAATTGGGGCTGCCCTATGAGACTGTTCTGGTGGATCGCGCGACCTCGGCTCACAAGTCGCAGGCCTATCTTGCGCTCAACCCTAATGGCCTGATCCCTGTGCTCGAGACATCCGTAGGGCCCGTGTTTGAAACCGCTGCAATCCTGATCTGGCTGGCGGATCGTCAAGGCGCGCTCCTCCCCCCGCCTGACAGCCCCGAAAGGGCGCACGCGATGCAATGGATGCTCTGGCTGGCGAACACACTGCATGTGACCGAGCGGATGCTCTTTTATCCGCATCAATACGTCGGCGGCGATACGACTGCACTGCATGACCGAGCAAAAGAACGGCTGACCGAACAGCCGACTATTCTTGAGACGGCCAGAACAACACCTTGGCTTGATCACGATGCGCCGTCAGCCCATGCCTGCTACCTCGGGCCGATGCTGCGTTGGGCAGCGCTCTACGGTGGCGGACCTCTATGGTTTGATCTGGCACGCTGGCCGCGCCTGATGGCCTTTGCGGAACGGACCGAAAGGCGCGCTGCTGTCATGCGCGCCGCGCTCGCTGAAGGTCTCGGGCCAACGCCCTTTTCCCGTCCTCATCCCTGCAACTTTCCCGTCCTCATCCCTGCAACCCTCCTGAAGGAAGTGCGCTTTAGATGTTTCTCTCAGTCTTCGATATGTTCAAGGTCGGCGTCGGGCCGTCATCCTCGCACACGATTGGACCGATGGTGGCGGCCGCACGGTTTCTCGATCATTTGCGTGCCCAGCCCTTCCGCGTGGCGGGCCTCAGGGCGTCACTGCACGGCAGCCTCGCCTTTACGGGCGTAGGCCACGCAACAGACCGCGCCGTGATCCTCGGTCTGGCAGGTTTCCGTGCTGATGATTACGACGCAGAAAAAGCAGAAGCCGAGCTCGAACGCATCAAGGCCGAGCACCATGTCTCGCCCGAAGGCTTGGGCCAGTTGCGCTTCCATCCGTCCGAAGACCTGCTCTTCGACTATGGCCCGGCGCTGCCCGGACATGCGAACGGTCTGATCCTGCGCGGCACGGACGCGCAGGGCGATGTGATCACCGAGGTCACCTATTATTCGATCGGCGGGGGGTTTGTGCTGACCGCGGCCGAGCTTGCGGCAGGCAAGGATACCGACAATGGTCCCCCCGTCCCGTTTCCGTTCAAGACTGCCGCTGAAATGCTTGAAATGGCAGCAAGTTCCGGCAAATCCATCGCGCAGATGAAACGCGCAAACGAGCTGTCGCGGATGCCTGATGCGAACCTCAACAAAGGGCTGGAACGCATCTGGGACGTGATGAACGGCTGTATTTCGCGCGGGCTGACCGCCGATGGCATCCTGCCCGGAGGTCTCAAGGTCCGGCGACGCGCAAAGGGTATCTATGACGCGCTCATGGCCGAGCGGGGCATGAACCTGACCGCGCCCCATACGATCAACGACTATATGTCCACTTATGCCATGGCCGTAAACGAGGAGAACGCGTCGGGCGGCCAGGTAGTGACCGCCCCGACCAATGGCGCGGCAGGCGTGAGCCCCGCGACGATCCGCTATTGGCTGGATCACGTCCCCGGCGCGACAACCGCCCGTGTCCCCGAGTTCCTGCTGACCGCGGCGGCGATTGGTGGCTTGATCAAGTTCAACGCCTCGATCTCGGGCGCGGAATGTGGCTGTCAGGCGGAGGTAGGCAGCGCCGCGGCCATGGCGGCGGCGGGACTTGCCGCGGTTCTGGGCGGCACGCCGGAACAGATTGAAAACGCGGCAGAAATCGCGTTGGAACATCATCTGGGCATGACCTGCGATCCGGTCAAAGGTCTGGTGCAGGTCCCATGCATCGAACGCAACGGGCTGGGCGCTATCAAGGCCGTTTCGGCAGCATCGCTCGCTTTGCGCGGCGACGGACAGCATCTTGTCTCACTCGATGTGGCCATCGAGACCATGCGCCAGACTGGCGTTGATATGAGCGAGAAATACAAAGAGACCGCTTTGGGCGGTTTGGCGGTGAACGTGCCCAACTGCTAGCGGTTCGCAAGTGGTGACGGCGGAAGTATTTTTGGCAAGATGACGGGATGGCGCGTTGTGCGCAGGTTCCGGCGCGCATAGGCTGTCCAAATGCAGACTGATCGCCCTTTCCTTGGTGTCATGCTGATGCTGGCATTCTGTGTGCTTGCCCCTGTCGGCGACAGCATCGCCAAGCTGCTGGGCGAGAGTGTGGCCGTTGCGGTGCTGGTGGCCTTCCGGTTCGGGATTCAGGCTGTGCTGCTTTTGCCGCTCGTGGCTCTAGGCGGTTTTGGGCTGCGCTTGCCAAAGGGCGTGCTGGGCTGGACGATCCTGCGGACATTACTCCACATCCTCGGCATCGGATTGATGTTCAGCGCGCTGCAATACCTGCCATTGGCGGACGCCATCGCCATCGCCTTCGTGATGCCCTTCATCATGCTGTTGCTCGGGCATTTCGTGATGGGAGAAGAGGTCGGCTGGCACCGGATGATCGCTTGCGTGGTGGGTTTTGCGGGGACACTGCTTGTGATCCAGCCCAACTTTGTCGAGGTCGGGCTCCCTGCTCTTCTGCCGCTCGGCGTGGCTGTGGTTTTCGCACTTTTCATGATGGTGACACGGAAAGTGGCCCGCGCGATGGACCCGATCAAACTGCAGGCGATCAGCGGCATCCAGGCCTCAGTGGTTCTGGTGATTGCCCTGCTTGCGGTCCCTGCGCTGCGTGGCGAAACGGGCTTTGCACTTGATCAGGCGACCTGGCTCCTGATCGGAGCGATGGGGCTTCTTGGAACCTTCGCCCACCTCTTCATGACGTGGAGTCTGCGGTTCGCCCCTGCCTCGACACTCGCGCCGATGCAGTATCTGGAAATCCCCTTCGGAACGCTCATCGGCTGGTTGATCTTCAGTGACCTGCCCAACGGGCTTGCTGCCGTGGGTATCTGCATCACGATGGCCGCGGGTCTCTACATCATCCTGCGCGAACAGCGGCTTTCAAAGCAGCCGCCAGTTGTTCCCGGGGCAGCGTAACCAGCACCGGGTCGGAGGTTGCTAGGGTCACCGTTCCGCCTGACGCCGCATTCGAGGGGCTGGTAAAACCGTCCAGCCGCATCGGCTGATCTGAAAAGGGCCAGACTACGCCTTGAAGCGTCACAGCCCGCGCCCCGCCGACTGGCATCACCGAGATGCGGGTACCGGCGCCAAGTTCGAGCGACGTGGTGCCGGCAACTGCGACAAAGCTGGCATCATCCTCGTCGACCAAGACGACAGGCTGATCGGGATAGCGCACAATCACATTCAGGACAGACAGGAGATGGTCCATCCGGCCTCCTGTAAAGCCGAGCGCAAGCAGACAAGGCGCGCGAACGCGCATCACCGCCTTTTCAAAGTCGGTCGTGGACTGTTCGGAAATAAGGCAGAGCCGGTCTGCAAAGACCCCGCGCGCCTCGTCGGACAGGCTGTCGAGGTCGCCCAAAACGACCTCGGGATCGATGTGACGCTGCAGCAGGAAATCCGCGCCCGAATCTACTGCAACCACCTTTTTGCAGAAGGATCTGGCGCGTTCGAAAACCTCACCGGAAATTCTTGCTCCGCCAACGAGGCAAATTGGGCTATCATCTGAAACAATTGATTGGAGCGGCATGTATTAGACCTCGATTCACAAACATTCCCCAAAAGGGTCACAAAATGATCCTGAATGTAACCCGTTGATAGTGTCGTCTGGAAAGACAGCAAACGGGGCCGACGCGTGGCCGCTCACAGCAAGGAAAGCGTTAACTCATGGGCGAGCAAAATAAAATCCTCGACGTCACTTACGGCAAGTTCTCCTGCCGACTTGAAGGGTTTGACGATGCGGTAGAAACGATGAAAGCGGTTGTGACCTTCTTTCACGATCTCGCCGGCCATGAGAGCTTTATGGAAATCGCCCCCGGCATGCCCGACCTGGATACGCTCGCCAGAATGGCCGAAGCGCAGTCCGGCGGCAGCGTCACAGCGACCCCGATGGGGAATGGCGTCAGCCTGACCCGGACAGTCGACGTCGAAGAAACCCTCGCCGCCGAAGAGGCATTCGAGGATCTTTCTGCACTGCCCGAAGCAGATGACAACGACGACGCACCCGCAGATGCCGACGATCATGATGCCATGACGGAAGAGGACGAGGCTGCACCAGTTGAAGACGCGTCCACGACCGTCGAAGCATCGGAAGACCATGACGACCTCTCCGACAATATCTTTGAGACCGCTTTCGATGCTGCAGACGTCTGGGAGGACTCCGCAACCGACGAATTGATGGACACCGAAGCCGATGACGCGCCTGAGGCTGAGACAGCTTTGGAAGAAACGGATCTCGAACCGTCGGAAGACGATTTAGTCGCAGAAGCCGATGAGGCTTTTGAGGACGATACCGAGGAGTTGGTATCAGAAGATGCGGCCGAGCCCGTCGCGTTCGAAGACGAAGCCGACACCACAGCTGCAGTCGAAGAAGACACCTCGGTCGAAGACGAAGACGAGGAAGAAAGCTTTACAAGCAAGCTTGACCGCATTCGTGCTGTTGTCAGCCGCGGCGTCAACTCTGCCCGCGCTCCGGTCGAAGAATCTCCTGAGCCACCGACCGTCCGCCCCGGCAACCCCCTCGCCAAGCGCCTTGCCGAATTGGCCAAGCGTAATTCGGAGCTGATGCAGGCCGATGACCGTGCGATCTCGCCGCTGGAGAGGGCGGAGGCAGACGCGGACGACGACCTGATCGCCGAGGATGAAGTCCCTGCCGCGTCTGATGATGTTGCAGAAGCCGAGGTCGAAACCCATGACGATTGGGCCGCAGAGCCCGAAACCGTCATGGAAGAACCCGCATTCGACGAAGCTGATGACGATGAAACCGTGATGGAAGCGGACGCACCAGCAGAAGAAGAGCTGAGTGACATCATGGACGAGGTTGAGGACGATCAGCCTGAAGAAGAGGTTCGCTTTGCCAGAGATGACTCCGCCGAAACCGATGACTTCTTGGAAGCGGAACGCGACGAAGAGACTTTCGAAGAAGCAGAACTGACCCACGAGACTGCCGCCTCCGACGATGAAAGTGAGGCAAAGGAAGACGTTGCAGAGGATACCGGCTCCGATGCAGTGCTGGAGAATGACGCGGACAACGACCGTCCACGCTCCTCGCCATCGGCCGCGCGACCACTGTTGCTGACAACACCTCAACGCCCGATTAGCGAGGATGTCAGCGAAGACGCCGACGATGATTTCGACCTGTCTGCCGAACTGGCTGAAATCGAAAAGGAAATCGCCGCCCGTCCGCGCAACGAGATGACCCGCCATGGCCTGCCCCGCCGGGTCGAGGATGCGATGAGCCGTATCTTCATGCAAACCAACCAGCAGCTGGACGAACCCGAAGGCCGCCGCCACCGTGATGCGCTGGCGCAGCTCAAGGCGGCTGTTGCTGCGACCGAGGCTGCCAAGCAACTGGGTGACAGACATCGCTCGCGCGATGTTGGCGAAGCCTATCGCGACGATCTTGGCGCGCTCGAGACCGAGGGCCGCAAAGGTTTCGAGGGTCTGCCACCGCTCAAGCTGGTCAAGCCTGAAGAGGACGACGAAGAAGCATCGATCCCGGAACCACGGATCACGTCTAAACCGCTGGATGTTGCCGCACAGCGTCTGCGCCAGATCGCCGCAACCAAGGACGCTTCGGACGAGGTTGAGAAGTCTGAAGATTTCGTAGCATTCCTTGAAAAGCAGGGTGTGACGGAACTTGGCGACAAACTTGAGGCTGCAGCCGCCTATCTGTCCTTTGTCGAAGGCGAACCCGAGTTCACGCGTCCGCAGCTGATGCGCCTAGTGCAGTCGGCATCGCGCGAAGAGATCACGCGCGAAGACGGGCTGCGTTGCTTCGGTCGCCTGCTGCGTCAGGCCCGGTTCGCCAAGCTGAACAACGGACGTTTCAAGGTCGATGACAACACACCGTTCCGGCCGCGTACGTCACGTCTGGCCCAAGGTTAAACGCGACGCAGAAATGACAAAGGCGGCCCTGTTGGCCGCCTTTTCTTATGGCTTGTCCTGCGCGTCGGGGTCAGGCTGCCCTATCCCCTTGAAGACCCATTTCAGCGGAAATGCCCAACCGATCCCCAGCACGATATAGGCCAGAAACTCGACCGGCCACGGCAGGCGGATCTGGTTGT
This sequence comes from Luminiphilus sp., assembly GCA_964221795.1. Lineage (GTDB taxonomy): Bacteria > Pseudomonadota > Alphaproteobacteria > Rhodobacterales > Rhodobacteraceae > Yoonia. The sequence goes on from CAXQAV010000382.1 coordinate 7,088, forward strand.
TCATCATGCCGCTCATGATCGTCGCGGCAAAAATCATGTAGATGGGTAAGCCCACTACAAGGATGAAAATTGCCAGTCTTTTACGCGCCTTGTAGGTCATTCTTCCTCAGTCAGCGAATGGGTCGGTCACCAGAATGGTGTCCTCGCGCTCCGGTGACGTGGAAACTAGGGCCACGGGGCAGTCAATCAACTCTTCGATGCGACGGACGTATTTGATTGCCTGCGCGGGCAGATCAGCCCAGGAACGCGCGCCTTCGGTAGATTCCGACCAGCCTTCGATTTCTTCGTAGACGGGTGTACAGCGCGCCTGCTGATCGGCGGCGGTCGGCAGGTAGTCGAGATGCTCGCTATCCAGCATATAACCGGTACAGATCTTCAGTGTTTCGAAACCGTCGAGCACATCAAGTTTGGTCAGCGAAATGCCGGTCACACCGGATGTCGCGCATGTCTGGCGAACCAGAGCCGCGTCAAACCAGCCGCAACGCCGCTTGCGGCCCGTCACTGTTCCGAATTCATGTCCGCGCTCGCCAAGGCGCTGGCCATCCGCGTCATCAAGTTCGGTCGGGAAAGGGCCTTCGCCAACACGGGTGGTGTAGGCTTTGACGATCCCCAGAACATAGTCGATTGCACCCGGTCCCAAGCCAACACCGGTTGCCGCCTGCCCTGCGATAACATTCGAAGAGGTCACAAAGGGATAAGTCCCGAAATCGATATCCAAAAGTGCGCCCTGCGCGCCTTCGAAAAGGATACGCTTGCCCGCCTTGCGCTTTTCGTTGAGAACCTTCCAGACCGGAGCAGCAAAGGGCAGAATTTCGGCGGCGATCTCTTTGAGCTGCGCGATCAGAGCGTTCCGGTCTACAGGATCAATGCCCAGACCACGACGCAACGGGTCATGGTGCTGCAAGGCGCGGTCAACGCGGGCCTCAAGCGTTGCATCATCAGCAAGATCGGCCACGCGGACAGAGCGACGACCTACCTTGTCTTCATAGGCCGGACCGATGCCGCGCCCTGTGGTACCGATCTTTGTGCCCTTGCTTGCTGCCTCTTCGCGGGCGCGGTCCAGTTCACCGTGGATCGGCAGGATCAGCGGCGTATTCTCGGCAATCATCAGCGTGTCGGGATCAATCACAACACCCTGCTCGCGGATCGCGGCGATTTCCTTGACCAGATGCCACGGGTCCAGCACCACGCCGTTTCCGATCACGGACAGTTTGCCGCCACGGACAACACCGGAAGGCAACGCGTTCAGCTTGTAGACCTTTCCATCGATCACCAGCGTATGGCCTGCGTTGTGACCGCCCTGAAAGCGCGCGATCACGTCGGCGCGCTCTGACAGCCAGTCCACGATCTTGCCTTTGCCTTCGTCGCCCCACTGGGCGCCCACGACCACTACGTTTGCCATAGAATCCATCTCCGCATAAATGCGTGCTCCCTATAGCTTTCTGCCCCGTGCGGGGAAACCGCTAAATTGGCGCAGGGCGCTGGACAGGGCCCAGTTGCGGCGGCATGTTCTCACAAAATACCGATGGAGGCCCGTTAGATGGGATATGTCATTCGCTGGATCTTTGCCTTTGTGCTGTTGGCCGTGACCTACAATCCGACGCAATGGAACTATATCCGCTGGGCCATGGACAACCGTGACGGCAGTCTTTCGCTGGTTGTGCTGGGCGGGCTAATCCTGCTGATCGGTTATATCATCTACCTGAGGGCCACGCTGCGGTCGATCGGGCTTTTCGGGATGATCCTGATTCTGGCGGTCGTGGCGACCGTGATCTGGGTGCTTTTCGATCAAGGCGTGATCAGTCTGGACAATCCGACCATCAATACTTGGATCGCCATTTTTGCCTTGTCAGTCGTGCTCTCGGTCGGCTTGTCATGGTCCATCGTGCGCCGCCGGCTCAGCGGACAGGCCGATGTAGATGATGTGGACGAATAGCCTGTTTTCAGGGGTTGCGGGATCGCGCGGCAGCTTTTAGATACCGCGTGTTCGCTAAAGCCCCTGAAAGGCCCAGACATGGAAAACGTCGTCCTTATCATCCACCTGATCCTTGCGCTCAGCCTGATCGGTACAGTGCTGCTGCAGCGCTCCGAAGGTGGTGGCCTCGGCATGGGCGGCGGTGGCGGTGCGACGGGCAGCCGTCCGGCAGCGACCGCGATGAGCAAGTTCACATGGGGCCTAGCCATTGCTTTCATTTGCACATCGATCGCGCTGACCCTGATTGCGCAAAGCAATTCTGCAGGCTCTTCGGTCGCGGATCGTCTGGCACCGCTGCCAACAGACAGCGGCGTTGAAGTGCCTTCGCTCGGTGACAGCCTTCTGCCGCCATCGTCGGATGACACGCCACTGGTGCCTTCGGGCAACTAACCACTATCCGTTGCTGCGGGACCCCCTGCAGCAACATGATCTTGGGGTAATGGTTGCCAATCGGGCGCGAATCCGGTAGTAGTCAAATCCCGTGATGATGCGAATTTTAGGATTCGTTTTTCCGCAGTTTTGGACAGTTTTCACGGGAGACCCCAGCCAATGGCACGCTTTATTTTCATCACCGGCGGTGTGGTTTCCTCGCTCGGCAAGGGCCTCGCCTCGGCGGCTTTGGGTGCGTTGCTGCAGGCCCGCGGGTATTCCGTGCGGTTGCGCAAGCTGGACCCCTATCTGAACGTCGACCCAGGCACGATGTCGCCATTCGAGCATGGTGAGGTCTTTGTGACCGACGATGGCGCGGAAACCGACCTCGACCTTGGCCATTACGAGCGCTTTACAGGTGTGCCCGCGCGCAAGACGGATTCGGTCTCTTCAGGTCGTATCTATTCCGACGTGCTCGAAAAGGAGCGTCGCGGAGATTACCTCGGCAAGACCATTCAAGTGGTTCCCCATGTGACCAACCAGATCAAGGACTTCATCTCGATCGGCGAGGATGAGGTAGATTTCATGCTCTGCGAGATCGGCGGGACCGTGGGCGACATCGAGGGCCTGCCGTTCTTCGAAGCGATCCGCCAGTTCGCCCATTACAAACCGCAAGGCCAGTGCATCTTCATGCATCTGACGCTGTTGCCATACCTTTCGGCATCGGGTGAGCTGAAGACAAAACCGACCCAGCACTCGGTCAAGGAACTGCAATCCATCGGGATCGCGCCCGATATCCTCGTTTGCCGCTCCGAGCAGCCAATCCCCGAGAAAGAGCGCGAGAAGATCGCCCTTTTCTGCAATGTCCGCAAACAGGCGGTTGTTGCGGCCTATGACCTCAAGTCGATTTATGAGGCGCCACTTGCCTACCACGAGCAAGGTCTCGATCAGGCCGTGCTGGATGCATTCGGCATTTCGCCGGCGCCCGCCCCCAAGCTGGATGTCTGGCATGACGTCTATGACCGCATCCACAACCCCGAAGGTCAGGTAAAAGTCGCGATTGTCGGCAAATACACCCAGCTTGAGGATGCGTACAAATCCATCGCCGAAGCACTGACGCACGGCGGCATGGCCAACCGCGTGAAGGTCAAGATCGAGTGGGTCGATGCCGAGTTGTTCGATCATGACGATGCCACGCCATATCTGGAGGGCTTCCATGCCATCCTCGTGCCCGGTGGCTTTGGCGAGCGCGGGACGGAAGGCAAGATCAAGGCTGCGAAATTCGCCCGTGAAAAGAAGATCCCCTACCTTGGCATTTGCCTCGGCATGCAGATGGCCGTGATTGAGGCCGCCCGCAACGTGGCCGGTCTGGAAAAAGCAGGCTCGGAAGAATTCGACCACGAAGCCGGCAAGAAGCGCTTTGAACCTGTCGTGTACCACCTCAAGGAATGGGTCCAAGGCAATCACACCGTTGCGCGCAAGGCCGATGACGACAAAGGCGGCACCATGCGTCTGGGCGCCTATGATGCGGCCCTGAAAGAGGGATCAAAAGTTGCCGAAGTCTATGGAACCACGACGATCGAGGAACGTCACCGTCACCGCTATGAGGTGGACATCAAGTACAAGGATCGGCTCGAAAAATGCGGGTTGATCTTTTCTGGCATGTCGCCGGACGGTAAGCTGCCTGAAATCGTCGAGTGGCAGGACCATCCGTGGTTCATCGGCGTCCAGTTCCACCCCGAACTGAAGTCCAAGCCCTTCGCGCCGCATCCGCTCTTTGCCGATTTCGTCCGCGCCGCCGTCGAAACGTCACGGCTGGTCTAGGCCAGCACGCGGGGATGCTCTCCTACCAGCACATCTATCACGCAGGCAATCTGGCAGACGTGCACAAGCACGCGCTGCTGGCCTGGGTGCTGGACTATATGGCGCGCAAGGACAAGCCGCTTACCTATATCGAGACCCATGCAGGGCGCGGGCTTTATGACCTGACCGATGATGCCGCCCGCAAAACGGGTGAGGCCGAGAAAGGGATCGGCGTTGCCGCCGACTGGTTTGCACCCGATCACCCTTACGCGCAAGTCCTTGCGCGTATCCGCGACAAGAACGGCCCCAACGCCTATCCCGGCTCGCCCGTGGTTGCCGCCGAAAGTCTGCGTCCGATCGACAACATCCATCTGGCCGAACTGCACCCGCAAGAGGCAGAGGCCCTATGCGCTGCAATGAAACCCTATGGGGCGGTGATCCGTCAGCAGGACGGATTTGCCGCAACCATGTCGCTCTGCCCGCCGGAGCCACGGCGCGGCGTGCTGCTGATTGATCCGTCATTCGAGATCAAGGACGACTATCGCACAATCCCCGAATTCATGGCCAAACTGCACCGCAAATGGAATGTGGGTGTGCTGATGCTGTGGTATCCGATCCTGCTCGACGGACCACATCGCACAATGGTCCGCGCGCTGCAAAAAGCCTTCCCTGAAGGTGCCAGCCACGAGGTGCATTTCCCGCCCGCCCGAAGAGGGCATCGGATGGTCGGCTCCGGTCTTTTCGTGGTCAATCCACCCTATGGGTTCACAGATGAGGCATCAAAGCTCTCGGCCCTCTTTGCAGCCCTGCCGAAGCCCCCTATGTAGGCCATATGTTCAGTGATCTTCTCCGGCGTTTGACAGCCCCCGAACCACAAACCCTGCCCGATACCGATGCCCGCGTGGCCCTTGGTGCGCTTCTGGTGCGGCTGGCCCGCACCGATGGCGATTATGCAGCCAGTGAAGTCCTGCAGATCGATCAGGTGCTGATGCAGCGCTACGGGCTTGATCATGCAGGCGCACAGGCGCTGCGCGCACAGTGCGAGGCGCTCGAGGCCGAGGCGCCGGACACCGTCCGTTTCACCCGCGCGATCAAGGATGCGATCCCCTACCCCGAACGCCTCGGCGTGATTGAGGCGATGTGGGCCGTGGTGCTGGCAGATGGTGTGCGCGACGACGAGGAAGACAGCCGGATGCGCAGGGTGGCCCCGCTTCTGGGTATGTCCGATCAGGACAGCCACCGCGCCAGATTGCGCGTCAGCGCGGGATGATCGCCAGCCTGCCGATGTATGCCACCCCGCTGACCGCGGCGGCATATGACAGGTTCTGGGCGTTGATCAGGGATCACCTGCGCGGTGCGGGCGTTGATGCTCCTGATGCACTGACGACTGATACCGTCGAGACTCTGGAGCATTGGCGTGATCCTGCGCTTCTGTTGTCGCAGACCTGCGGCCTGCCCTATCGTGCAGCGCTCAAGGACCATGTAGCACTGGTCGGCACGCCGGACTTCGGCCTGCCGGATTGTCCGCCTGGCTATTACAACAGCGTTGTGATCCTGCGCGAAGAGGATCCCGCTACTGGTCTGGATGACCTGATAGGCGCAGCATTCGCCTACAACGATCCCCTGTCGCAATCAGGATGGGCCGCTCTGGCGCTCACGCGGCCGGATATCCTGACGGGGCCAAAGCACTGCACGGGCAGTCACCGTGCCTCTGCCGCTGCGGTACGTGCAGGCGCAGCGCGCTTTGCCACCATTGACGCGCAGACCTGGCGGCAACTTGGCGACCTTGGCGAGACAGGCGGGTTGAAAGTGATCCACCGGACAGTCCCCGTTCCGGGCTTGCCCTTGGTCACCACCCAAATGAACCTTGTGCCGTTCCTGCAAGAGGCCGTCCGCAACGCGATCACGGCACTTGCGCCGGAGGACCGCGCAATGCTCCGGATACGCGACCTGATCGCAATGCCGCCAACTGCCTATGATCTGCCCATTCCGCCATCGCCGGACGCAATCAACGGCTGACGCTGGGTCAACCGGCAGAGTCCCGTTGCAAAACCCCATAAAATCGGCACTACTATCGGCTGGAACAAGTAAAGGCCCACCGTGACAGAAGCTGCTCCCGTTATCGAAATCCGCAACCTGCACAAAGCCTACGGCAATTTGGAAGTCCTCAAGGGCGTCGATATCACCGCCCCTGCCGGGCATGTGGTTTCGCTGATCGGATCGTCGGGGTCAGGCAAGTCGACCCTTTTGCGCTGCGCAAACCTGCTTGAGGACAGCCAGCAAGGTGACGTGATTTTCTGCGGCGAACCCGTTGTCTGGAAAGGCGAAGGCTTGCACCGCCGCCCGGGCGATCACGCACAGATGATCCGCATTCGCACGAACCTGTCGATGGTTTTCCAGCAGTTCAATCTCTGGGCCCATATGACGATCCTGCAGAACGTGATGGAGGCCCCCGTC
>CAXQAV010000383.1:0-12414 GCA_964221795.1 Luminiphilus sp.
TTCCTTCATGCCCAGACCGTATTTCTGGACATCGGATTTCGCATCAAGGCCGTATTTCGCGATCACCTGCTTGGAGAGCGAGCCGCGCACGCCTTCGGAGAGGAAGACGTATTTGCCGTGCAGTTCCATGCCGGGCTCGTAAGACGGGCCGGAGGTGCCGTCGGCGTTCTTGCCGAATTCACCGGCGACCACGCCTTTGACTTCGCCGTTCTCGCCGTAGACCAGTTCGGAACAGGCCATGCCGGGGAAAATTTCGACGCCCAGTTCCTCGGCCTGTTCGGCCATCCAGCGACAGACGTTGCCCATCGAGACAATGTAGTTGCCGTGGTTGTTCATCAGCGGTGGCATTGCGAAGTTCGGGATGCGCAGCTGACCGGCTTCGCCCAGCATGTAGAAGTTATCTTCCTTCACAGGCACGTTGAGCGGTGCGCCCTTTTCCTTCCAATCGGGGATCAGCTTGTTAAGGCCGACCGGATCCAGCACCGCTCCAGAGAGGATATGCGCGCCGACTTCGGACCCTTTCTCCAGCACGACCACATTCAGATCGGCGTCCAGTTGTTTCAGACGGATCGCAGCAGACAGGCCTGCGGGGCCGGCGCCCACGATGACGACGTCATATTCCATTGCTTCGCGTTCGATCTCGGCCATCGGCAATCCCTTCACATTTTCGGGGCGCTGGCCCCTTTCAATCGGTTGCGGCAAGCGTTACCTCATGGGGAAGACAGGGACAATCAAGACACGACGTCAAAATGTTGTTGCGCGACACCAAACCGCGCGGCAGCCTTGACTTTGAGCGTCCCGCACAGCCTAAGAACGCCTGAACGACACTTTTTTGACCCCCGGGAGGGGATGTGTGATGGAAAAGATACCTTTGACCCGCGCCGGCTTTGACAAGCTGGAGGCCGAGCTGAAGCACCTCAAATCGGTGGAACGTCCTGCGATTATCCGCGCCATTTCTGAAGCGCGTGAGCATGGCGACCTTTCGGAGAATGCCGAGTATCATTCCGCCAAGGAAAAGCAGTCCTTTATCGAGGGCCGTATCAAGGAATTGGAGGGCGTGATGTCGCTGGCTGACGTCATCGACACCTCCAAACTGTCCGGTCCTGTCAAGTTCGGTGCCACCGTCGAGGTCGTCGACGAGGATACCGACGAGGAAAAGACCTATCAGATCGTCGGCGAATACGAGGCCGATATCGAGTCGGGCAAGCTGAACATGAAATCCCCGCTGTCTCGAGCCTTGATCGGCAAGGAAGAAGGCGACAGTGTAGAAGTGCGCACCCCCGGCGGTGTGCGCTCCTACGAGATTTTGTCGGTCAGTTATAAGTAGAAAGCGCATGTCATGGCGCACCACCCCAGTACCCAAGGATCAGCCGGCGCAGATGGTCTGACGCGGGGCGAGTGGATTGCTTTCCTGCTCTGCGTGGGCTGGATGCTGGTGGCAGGTCTCTTTTTCTGGATGCTGCCACCCGAAGATGCCGTTGCAGGCCAGAGGGACCCCTTGCGGTGGGTGCTGGTCATGATCGCCGTTTTCATGCCGGTTGGTCTGGTCTGGGTGGCGGCGGCTGACGCGCGCTCTACGCGGATCATGCGAGCCGAGGCATTCCGCTTGCAGACCGCGCTGGATGATCTGCGCCAGATGCAGCTTGCGCAGGTGGCCCAGCAGCAGCGCGTTGAGCCGAAAGTCGAAAAGCAGCTGGTCGAAATCGCGGAAAGCGCCAGAAAGACCGAAGAGGTGGTGACCGGTTTCCATTCCCGCCGCGAGGTATCCCGCCTGATCACGCCGCGTGCGGCACCGCAGGCCCCCGCCGACCAGCCTTCACTGGCCTTTGAGCCTGAGCCAGAGGAAGCAGAGCCGCCCTTGGCCCGTCCTGATCTGATCAAGGCGCTGAACTTTCCTGATGACGAGAATGACAAGGCTGGTTTCGCGGCACTGCGCCGCGCCCTGCGTGACCGCACCGCCCGCCGTTTGGTGCAGGCCAGTCAGGACGTGCTGACGCTGATGTCACAGGACGGCATCTACACTGACGACATGCGCCCCGACCCTGTGCCTGCCGATCTCTGGCGCCGCTTTGCCAAGGGCGCGCGTGGCAAGGAGATGGACCGTCTGGGTGCGATCCGCGACCGCGATCCGCTTGCTGTGACCGCTGCAAGGATGCGCGAGGACACGATCTTCCGCGATACTGTCCATCACTTCCTGCGCCGCTTTGACGAGATGCTGGTCACGTTTGAGCACAGCGCAACCGATACCGACCTCTTGGCCCTTGCCGAGACCCGCACAGCCCGCGCCTTTATGCTGCTGGCCCGCACAACGGGGACATTCGACTAGGCCATGTGGGATATCTTTCTTCAGACCCTTCCGTTCTTCATGTTGATTGGACTGGGGTACGGATCGGGACGGACAGGTTTCTTTTCGCCCGAGGCGACGGCCTATCTTACGAAATTCGTCTTCTATTTTGCCCTGTCGGCGATGCTGTTCCGGTTTGCGGCGAACCTGTCGCTGGGCGAGATCTTCGACTGGCAATTCGTGCTGGCCTATCTCAGTGCCACGGGGGCGGTCTATCTGCTGGCCACCTTCGTCGCGCTGCGCCGCAAGCTGCCGGTGACCGAAGCGGCGGTCGAGGCGCAATGTGCGGTGATCGGTAATGTGGGATTTCTAGGTATCCCGATGCTCGTGCTGCTTCTGGGTGAGCCTGCCGTCGGGTCGGTGATGATGGTGCTGGCGGTGGACCTGATCGTCTTTGGCAGCCTGATTGTGATCCTGATCACCGGTTCGCGCGATGGGCGCATGTCGCCAAAGATTCTCTGGACCGTGGCCGTTGGGCTGGCCAAGAACCCGATGATCGTGTCGATCACGCTGGGGCTGATTGTCTCGGCGTTTTCGGTCCCGATCCCGCGTTTCGTCAATGATTTCCTGAGTATCCTCGGGGCAGCGGCAACGCCGGGGGCGCTCTTCGCGATCGGGGCCTCACTCGCCGGAAAGTCGGCCGAACGTCTTGCCGTGGCAGGTTGGCTGTCGTTCTCCAAGCTGGTCCTGCATCCCGCAGCGGTTGCGGTGTCGGTTCTCTACTTCTTTGACGTAGACCCGTATGCGGCAGGTGTCATGATCGCAGCGGCCTCGCTTCCGGTGGCAGGTAATGTTTATATTATTGCGCAGCACTACAGCGTCGCACCGGCACGGGCCTCGGCCTCTATCCTGATCTCGACGACGATCAGTGTCGTCACGGTCTCGCTGGTCATTGCATGGGTGACAACCTTCTGAAACCGCGATAGCCCTTTGGGAAACCAAAGGGGCATGCTGATGAAGACTATTTCCGAGAACCGCTGTTTCGGGGGCACGCAGGGGGTCTATTCCCACGCATCAGAGGCGTGCAAATGCGAGATGACCTTCGGCCTCTTCCTGCCCGCCGAGGCCAAGGACGGACCGGTGCCGGTGCTGTGGTATCTTTCGGGTCTGACCTGCACCCATGAGAACGCGATGACCAAGGCGGGGGCCCAAGGATGGGCCGCCGAGCATGGCATTGCGCTGATCTTCCCCGATACCTCGCCCCGTGGTGCGGATGTGCCGGATGATGAGGCCTACGATCTGGGTCATGGCGCAGGGTTCTATATCGACGCGACCGAGGCTCCTTGGGCGACACATTTCAAGATGTGGTCCTATGTGGCTGAGGAACTGCCTGCGCTGGTGGCCGGGAACTTCCCGCTGGATATGGACCGGCAGGCGATCACCGGCCATTCGATGGGGGGACATGGCGCGCTGACGATGGCCATGGCGCTCAAGGGGCGGTTCCGCTCTGTTTCAGCCTTTGCGCCGATCTGTCATCCCACGGCGAGCGATTGGGGCCGCAAGCAGTTTGGGGCCTATTGGGGGGACGAGGCGAATTGGGGTCCGCATGACGCGACGCTGCTCATGCAGGGGATGGGCTTTGACGGTCCGGTCCTGATCGACACGGGCACGGACGACCAGTTTGGCGACCTTCTGGGCACGGAGCATCTCGCACAAGCGATGGCCGAGAGGCGGCAGGAGGGGCAGATCAGACTGCAGAAGGGCTATGACCATTCCTACTTCTTTGTCTCCACCTTCATGGAAGATCACATCGCCTTTCATGCCGAGGCGCTTTACGCATGATCTACGTCGATGCCGATGCCTGTCCGGTGAAAGCCGAGGTCGAGCGCGTCGGCACGCGGCATAAGCTGAAGATGTTCATTGTCAGCAATGGCGGATTGCGGCCATCGCAGAGCCCTTTTGTTGAAACGGTTGTGGTGCCGGATGGCCCTGATGTGGCTGACATGTGGATTGCCGACCGCGCGACGAAGGGTGATGTGGTGGTGACAGGGGATATTCCGCTCGCCGCGAAATGCATCGAAGCCGGGGCGCTCGTGATCAAGCACAATGGCGAAGCACTGACCCAAGCGAACATCGGCAATGTGCTCGCTACACGTGATCTGATGGCGGATATGCGTGCGGCTGATCCGTTCCGGCAGGGCGGGGGCAAGCCTTTCAGCAAGGCCGACCGCGCGCGGTTTCTGGACGCGCTGGAACGTGCCGTGCGGCAGGCGGCCAGACTGTGAGGCATATGTCGCCCGCTGCATTGGGCGCGCTTTGCGCGACCATCGCGGTGGTGTTCTTTGCATCAACGATGTGGCGATCAAGTTTCTCAGCGGCGGCTACGCGTTGCATCAGGTTGTGCTGATCCGCTCGGTCATCGGGGCCATCATCATCGTCTGCGTGATCGCGCCATTTACGGCGGGTTGGGGGATTGCGCGGACGAAAAAGCTGCCCATGCATATGCTGCGGGGGCTTTGCGTTGTTTTTGCCAATATGACCTTCTTCCTCGGGCTTGCGGCGATGCCCTTGGCCGATGCGGTGGCGATCTTCTTTATCAGTCCGATTGTGATCACTCTCGCTTCGGTCCTCTTTTTGGGCGAAACCGTCGGCCCGCGCCGCTGGGCTGCGATCCTTGTGGGGTTCATCGGTGTTTTGGTGATGATGCGCCCCGGCACGCAGGCGTTCCAGCTTGCCTCGCTTTTGCCGCTGGCGGCGGCGTTCTTTTATGCGGGCATCCATGTGCTGACCCGCAAGATGGGCGGCACCGAGAATGCCGCGACGATGGCGTTCTACATTCAGGTGATGTTCATCGTCGTGTCCCTGATGTTCTTTGTCGCCGTGGGCGACGGGCGTTTCGGAGATCAGCCCGACCCTTCGCTTGCGTTCCTGCTGCGGGCCTGGGTCTGGCCAGAGGTCGCGGACTTCCCTGTCTTCCTGATCGTGGGGATCGGGATTGCCGTGGCGGGCTGGCTGATCTCGCAGGCTTACCGTGTGACCGAAGCCTCGCATGTGGCCCCCTTCGAATATCTCGCCCTGCCGATGTCGGTGGCATGGGGTATCTTCGTCTTCGACGAATTCCCCGATGGCTGGGATTATCTCGGGATGGCGTTGATCCTTGGCGCGGGGCTGTTCATGGTCTGGCGCGACGCGCAGGCGAAACGTGCCCTCTTGCGCCGTCCGTTGCGCAGATAGGGAGTGAACATGCCACACGTCCAAGCCGTCGTTTTCGACATCGGCAACGTATTGATCGAATGGCAGCCGGAGCGGTTTTTTGACAGCGTGATCGGCGAAGCCCGCCGCCGCGAGATGTTCGCGACAATCGACCTGCACGGCATGAATGATGAGGTGGACCGCGGCGGGACTTTTCACGAGGTGATTGCTGCCACCGCCGACCGTTATCCCGAGTGGCGCGACGAGGTAATGATCTGGCACGACCGCTGGATCGAGATGGCGGCCCCCGCGATACCCCATTCCGTCCGCCTGCTGCGGGCGCTGCGTGGCAAAGGTGTCCCCGTCTTTGCCCTGACCAATTTCGGCATCCAGACCTTTGCGATTGCCGAACCTGTCTACCCGTTCCTGACCGAATTCGACCGTCGCTATATCTCGGGCCACATGGGCGTGATCAAACCCGAGACCCGCATCTATCAGATGGTTGAGTCCGATTGCGGCATCCCGCCCGAGGGCCTGCTTTTTGCCGATGACCGCATCGACAATCTGCGCGCCGCCGAGAAGCGGCGCTGGCAGCCTCACCTTTTCGACGGCCCGCAAGGTTGGGCCGACCGGCTGGTGGCAGAAGGACTTTTGACCAAGGAGGACGCGCTATGACCGTGATGATCCCGTTTGAGGAAGGCGAAAAACATCTCGACTGGCTGGCGCTGACCGATGCGCTTGCCGCAGGTCACGAGGGGCCACGGGCCGATGTGGCTGATGTCTTTCTCTACGATGGCGACAATACGCTGCTCAACCGCTCTGCATGGATCGCGGGGCTGGGGCTGGCGGTGAAATGCGCCACGATCTTTCCGGGCAACAAGGCGCTGGGCAAGCCCGCGATAGGCGGGGCGGTGAACCTGTTTTCCGGCAAGGACGGCGTGCTTGAGGCGATCCTTGATTTCCATCTGGTGACCAAATGGAAGACCGCTGGAGACAGTCTGCTCGCCGCGCGCCGTCTGGCGCGGCCCGACAGCCGGAATATCCTGATTGTCGGGGCAGGGACCGTGGGCCATTCGCTGCGCGAAGCCTATGGCGCGGCGTTTCCCGATGCGCGGTTCACTGTCTGGAACCGTTCGACCGAAGGAGCCGAGGCTTTTCGTGCGGCGCATCCCGATGTGACCATCGCCAATGATCTGAAGGCAGCGGTCAAGGCGGCGGACATCGTGACCTCCGCCACGATGACGACGGAGCCGATCCTCAAGGGCGCGTGGTTCCAGCCCGGTCAGCATATCGACCTGATCGGCGCCTACCGCCCCGACATGCGCGAAGCGGACGACACCGCCCTGCAGCGCGCGCGTGTTTTCGTCGACAGCCGCGAAACCACGATTGATCATATCGGAGAGCTAAAAATCCCGATTGCGGCGGGTCGTTTCGCCGCTGGGGACGTCATTGCGGATTATTATGCTCTCTCTGATATGCGCCGCCATACTGACGACGAAATCACCCTGTTTAAGAACGGTGGTGGTGCGCATCTCGATCTGATGACCAGTCGGTATATTCTGGATTCGTGGCGACAGAGCGACTAATACCACCGCGTATTGAGTTCCTGAGTGCGATATTGATGTGGTATTTTCTGACTATTGCCGGTCTGACCCTTTGCATTATTGCGATCTGGCCGTTTTCGATTGAACGCCGGAGAACCGTGATCGGCCCCAACGAGCGCCACGGAGCGCCGGGGGATTTTGCGCGCCTTTCGCAAGGTGTGACGCATTACCGCTGGGCGGGTCCCGCGCGGGGGCAGGTGGCTGTCGTGATCCATGGCCTTGCCTCGCCCATGCAGTCGATGGATGCGGTTGCCGATGGTCTGGGCGCTTTGGGTTATCGTGTGCTGCTCTATGATCTCTACGGTCGTGGGCTGTCTGATGCGCCCGAGGGGCGCCAGAACCGCGCGTTCTTCCTGCGCCAGCTCAAGGACCTGCTCGCTTTTCACGACCTGCGGGAAGAGGTCACGCTGGTGGGCTATTCCATGGGGGGGGAGTATCGCCACCGCCTATGCCGCCGAGAACCCCTATATGATCAAGCGCGTGATCCTCTTTGCAACTACCGGCATCGACGTGAACGAGACCCGCTTTGCCCGCTTCTGCCGCCGGGTGCCGCTGTCGGGGACTGGTGGCATGCGCTTTTCGCCCATGGCTGGATCAAACGTGCGATCCCGCAGCGCGGCCAGACCAAGGAAATCGACAACGTCCAGCGCGCCCAGCGGCGTGAGCTGACCCGCCGCGGATATCTGCCGGGCATCCTGTCCAGCCGTCGTGGCATGCTGGCCGAGGTGCAGGAAGAGGAACACCGCAAGTTGGGCCGCAAGGGCATTCCGGTCATTGCGATCTGGGCTGAGAACGATTCCATCATCCCGTTGACCTCTCTGGGAAAACTGGCCGAATGGAACCGCACCGCCCGTCACGAGGTGGTGGCCCATGCCGATCACGGTTTGCCCTATACCCATGGCCGCGAATTGATCGAGGCCCTGCGCAGCGCGCTGCGCGCCTAGGCTTTCCTTGGCGCGAAGTGCGCGCTATCCACCGGACATGACCACCGTTCAAGAGGCATATCAGGCCGCCGTCGCTGCAGGCCGCTTGCGCCCGGATGATGCGCAGATCGCGGTTCTGCCGGAACTGGAGCGTATCCGTGCGTGGCTTGAGGTGCCTGTGAAACGCGGGCTTTTCCGCAAGGCACCCGAGCCGATCAAGGGACTTTATATGTGGGGCGGGGTCGGGCGCGGCAAATCCATGCTGATGGACCTGATGTATGATCTTGTCTCCGTCCCTAAGCAGCGCCGCCACTTCCACGCCTTCATGCAATGGGTCCATACCGAGCTCGACGCCGCCCGCAAGACCGGCGTGCAGGATGCGCTGGCCCCTGTTGCCGCCAAACTGGCGGGCGAGGTGCGCTTTCTGGCGTTTGACGAGATGCAGATCACCGACATTACCGACGCCATGCTGGTGGGCCGCCTGTTCGAGGCGCTCTTTGCCGCTGGCGTGACCGTGGTGACCACGTCGAACCGTCCGCCCGACGACCTCTACAAGGACGGGTTGAACCGCCAGCTGTTCCTGCCCTTCATCGCCCTGATCAAGGACCGTCTGGTGGTGCATGAACTGGTCAGCCCGACTGATTATCGGCAGGACCGCCTGGCGGGGGCGCAAAGCTATTTTGCCCCTGCTGACGAGGCTGCGCGCGCGGCCATCTCTGAAATCTGGGCGCATCTGAGCGACGGTGTCGCCGAGCCACTGGTCCTGCATGTAAAGGGCCGCGAGGTGGTGCTGCCGCATTTCCACAACGGCGTGGCACGGGCGAAGTTCTTTGACCTTTGTGGCAAACCGCTCGGCCCTGCGGACTATCTGGCTCTGGCCGATGCGGTGCGAGTGCTGATCCTCGAAGATATCCCGCGCCTGTCGCGGCATAATTTCAACGAAGCCAAGCGGTTCGTGACGCTGATCGACGCGCTTTATGAGGCCAAAGTGCAATTGATTGCGTCAGCGGCGGCCGAGCCGGAGATGCTCTACGTCGAAGGGACGGGGACGTTTGAATTCGAGCGGACCGCGAGCCGATTGCGGGAGATGCAGTCGGTGGAATGGGTGAAGAAACAACCAGAGTAGCAAAGGGCCGGTTTCAGCTCGGCGATGAGAGGTTTCTGGCCATCACGACTGCGGTCCGACTGCGACGCTTTGTGCGACCAGCTTTGGACTGCGCGAGGACCCGCCGCGCCGACTGCAACGCGCGTAGCAGCAAGAAACGCTATACTCTAAGACTAAAGCCGGACTAGCTGACAGTGGCAGCCATTGACCTAGCGAGGAATTAATTTGAAATCGAAGTTTGTCTGGCATGTCGTGCGACTATTGAGCCAGGCTTGGGTTCGCGTCGTGGCGTTGGCGCTGTTGGCCGTCGTGGCTGCCGGTGTTGCGCAGTTGGTCGCGCCGTCAATACCGCCGTCTTGGACCGTGAATATTGGCGCCGACTCGATTGACCAGGTTCTGAATATTCTTGCGTCCTCGATGCTCGCGGTGACGACTTTCTCTTTGGGAATTGCCGTCTCGGCCTTCGCGACAGCGTCGAGCACGGCCACGCCCCGAGCGTCTGCCCTCTTGCAGGAAGATCCGACCGCACAAAACGTTCTCGCAACTTTCTTGGGTGCGTTTCTGTTCAGCTTGGTAGGAATTGTCGCTCTCCAGGCAGGCTATTACAGTAGCGACGGGCGCGTTGTCCTGTTTGCCGCGACTGCTGCGGTCATTGTTCTGGTCGTATTGGCGCTGCTGCGTTGGATCAGCCACCTCATGACTTTCGGAAGGATGGGTGACACGCTGGATCGCGTCGAAGAAGCAGCGGCCAAATCGCTCAAAACCCGTCTCGACAATCCCTATCTTTGTGGTCGTCCCCTCGTTTCTGATATTCCTGCCACATGCTTTCCGCTGAATGGACCCACGGCCGGCTATGTTCTGCACGTTGACGTGGGCAAGCTCGACCGCGTTGCCAAAGGTTTGAACGCAAAGGTCTGGCTTAACGCGTTGCCCGGATCTTTCTTGCACGAGGCCAAGCCTTGTCTTTTCATCGAACGGGAGATCAATGACCAGGAAGCGCTCCAGCATGTCAGGGATGCCTTCACTATAGGCACCGAACGGAGTTTCGATCAGGATCCAAGGTTCGGCTTGATTGTCCTCTCAGAGATCGCCTCCCGTGCTCTGTCTCCGGCGGTGAACGACCCCGGAACGGCCATAAGTGTTCTGGGGCGCCTTGTGCGCATTCTCTCATCATGGAGCGAAGACCCGTCGGCCAAGATTCTTTATGATCATGTCTTCGTGCCACCGGTGAGCCCTGACGACCTGATCGTGGATGCCTTTCGGCCAATCGCACGGGACGGCGCATCTTGCATCGAAGTTCAACTGCGGCTGCAAGAATCTCTACATGCTTTAGCCGCCATAGCCCCGGACGTTTTCGGTATGCCGGCATCCAGGATGGCCGCAGACGCGAAGATCCGGGCGCGAAAAGCGCTCACCGAGGCTGATTACCTACTTCTTGAAGAGAACCCGAAGACTTGAATTGAGCAATCTCAAAGAAACGAGCAATAGGCAGGTTCTCGGTAGAGCATTTGAGACCGCCGGTCGCAAAAGTCACTGCTTCCTGTGCATTTTCGAAGGAACGGCGAGCGTCACAACACCGCAAAAGACCGATATTCCGGTCAGCGGTTTTGTTGCACCCCTAAAGCGGCCTGAAACTATCCGTCTTCGGGTCATACCCTTCCAGCACGCCCTCGCCGATATCGTTCCACAACCCGTGCAGTGACAGGCGCTCGCTCTCGACGGCGGTTTTGATGAACGGAAACGTCATCAGGTTTTCCAGCGAAATCACAACTGAGCGCTTTTCCAGCGCCCGCGTCCGTTCCTCATCGCTGCCTTCGGACAGCTCTGCGTAGCCGGGCCGCAGGATGTCCATCCAGCGGCCGACAAAGCTGGAGGCTTCTTCCAGTTCAGGGGCCTTGCCCGAGCACATGTCGTAGCACCCCTTCACCCCGCCGCAGCCTGAGTGCCCGAGCACGATCAGATGCGCCACCTTCAGGCCGGTCACTGCATATTCAACCGCAGCGGACGTCCCGTGGTGGTGGCCGTCGGGGTTATAGGGCGGCACGAGGTTGGCGATATTGCGGTGGATAAAGAACTCGCCCTGATCGGCCCCGAAGATCGAGGTCACATGCACGCGGCTGTCGCAGCAGGAAATGACCATCGACCGCGGCTGTTGTCCGGCTTCGGCCAGACGGTGGTACCAGCCGGAGTTCTCGGCATAGACCGTGGCCTTCCACCCCCGATAGCGGTTGATCAGGTATGAGGGGAGGGGGCGTGCATGTTGCATAGGATCGTCTTTCGGTCGTTGCCTTTGCTTAGATTGCATTGGACTGAAATTCGAGAGGCTTTTTCGGCCTGCGTCAACCTTCTGGGAACCTTGTGGACCTAATACCACGTCCCATTAGCAATGTGACCTATCTTTCCACCCGCCCGTCAGGCGCTTCGCAACCCGAAGGTGTTGCGGTCCTGCAGTGCGTCGCGCCCTTCTGTTTTGATCCTGAACCGATCAAAGGCATCTACGCCCGCCTGCCCGCCTGTGAGGCGGAGGATATGATCTGCCGCTTCCTTGAGGATATCGCGCTGCGCCTTGAACAGCTGCAAAATGCGCTTGCCGCGCGCGATGTAGCGGCCATGGCGCGCCCCATCCGTCGTGTGGCGCTGGCCGCACATCAAATGGGCCTGCTTGAGGTGGCGGAAAGTGCGGGGCATGTGCGCAGATGCCTGACGCTGAACGACGGGGGCGCGCTCGAGGCGACGATGGTGCGGCTGGGACGCGCCTTTGATCTGGCGGTAAACGAGGTCTGGAACCTCCGCGATCTCTGACCGGACGTGCAAAGGCTCAGCCTGCCCTTGCGGCGGGCCTCCGGCACGCTAGGGTGAAGGGCAACGACCCATACCCAAGACCGGAGCGACCATGCCCCTTACCTTTGCCAACCCTACCCCCGATGCCATCCCTGTTGACGTTGTCACACCCGACGGGCTGGACGCGCTGCTTGACGGGCTTGCCCCCGCTGCACGCAGGTGGGTAGAGGCGCAGGGGTTCACAGCTTCGCTGGGACAAAGCGTGATGATTGCCGGTGAAGACGGCGGGATCGCCCGCGTTCTGGCGGGGTTTGGCACCGAAAAGGCGCGCGCGCGTGGCCGTGTCCATATGGGCACGATTGCCGCCAAACTCCCCAAGGGCACCTATCGGATCGCCAGCGGGCTGGAGGGGGATGCGCTGGCAGAGGCCGCTATGGCGTGGTTGCTCACAGGCTACAAATACACCCGTTTCTCCGGTCCCGCGCCTGCGGGTGCCGCCCTTGTCGCGCCTGATGGTCTGGATGC
>CAXQAV010000384.1:0-21106 GCA_964221795.1 Luminiphilus sp.
ACCCTGAAAGTACATATGTCCCATCACTTTCCGCAAACTATGCAAGGCGGAGGGACATCTGTCCAATAGATCGTGGCCGATGCGGCGCGCATCCTTGGTGGCATCAGAAGCAACCGCAAGACACAGAGGAGACAGACCATGACATTCTTCCGCAGCAAGCCACAGACCGCCACAACCGACGCAAAGCGCAAGACCGACACCCGTCCTGCAAAAGCAGTGCAGGGCTATGACGAGGGTATCTCGGCCAGCGATCTGGAGCGCCTGCGCCGTCGGCCTTCCTACTATCTCTGAGACATGCACCAACGGGCCGGCAACAGCCGGCCTATGCGCTTAGAGCAAATGCCCGGACTTCGCGGCCTTGGTCGCCAGATAGCCCTCGTTGTGCCGGTTCTCGCCGACCTTGAGCGGCACACGCTCGACCACTGTCAGCCCGCAGCTGTTCATGCGGGCCACTTTGGCAGGGTTGTTGGTCATCAGCCGCACTTGGCTGAAACCCATCCGGCGCAGGATTTCGGCGCCGATACGGAAATCCCGCTCGTCATCCTCGAAGCCCAGCCTGTGGTTGGCCTCGACTGTGTCGAACCCCTGATCCTGCAGGGAATAGGCGCGCATCTTGTTGGCAAGACCGATCCCGCGCCCCTCCTGATTGAGGTAGAGCAGAACACCCGCGCCCTCTTCGCCCATCTGTGCCAGCGCGCCACGCAGTTGCGGGCCACAGTCGCATTTCAGCGATCCCAGTAGGTCGCCGGTGAAACAGGCAGAGTGCAGGCGCGACAGCACGGGCTTGTCACGGTCAGGGCGGCCAATCTCGACAGCATAGTGTTCCTCGCCGCCGTCTTCGGGGCGGAAGATGTGCAAGCGCCCTGCCTCTGAGACGGCAAGCGGCAGGCGCGCGTGGACGATCTCGTGCAGGGGGCTGAGTGCCGTATCGACGACCGCCGCCTCGGGCACCAGCGTGAGGTTATTGGCTGCCGCAAAGCCTGCAGGGTCTGCGGTCTCCAGAACCAGCGCGGCGGGCAGGAGCCGCGCGGATTTCGCCAGCGCGATGGCCGCGCGATGCAGATCGGCGCTGCCCTCGCGTTCGGAATGCAGCGGCCCTTTCATCGGATTGCGCAGGTCGCCCGACGGATCGGCAATCGCCTGCACCCAGGCAAGGGTGGCGTCACCGGGCAGGATCACGCGGGCCACGTCACCGTCATAGGCACGCGCTTTCAGCGTTTCGGCCCGCCAAGACGTAATCGCCAGAACCGGCGCACCAAGGCCGCGCAGATCGGCAAAGCGCGCCGCATCCAGCGTTTCGGCAGCCATCACGACGGCCCCACCCTCCAGCACAACGGGCACACCCATGCGCAGATCAGCGCGGGCCCGCGCGAGACGTTCAGTGATGTCGGGGGAAAAGCTCATCGCTCTGCCTTCATGATTTGTTTCAGAGTGATAGCCCGTTCCTATCAAAAGTGAAACATTTGCCCGTCAAATCACACGTCCGTGTGAATGTTTCATCTGCTCACTTGTTGATCCCGTAGCAACAACACAAGTCTTGCCACGAAGACAAAGGAGTCTCGCAAATGGCACAACTGAAGAAAATTCTGCTGGTAGATGATGATGACGACCTGCGCGAGGCGCTGGGCGAGCAGTTGTTGATGACCGAGGACTTCGACGTGTTCGAGGCCGATGACGGCGCCAGCGCCATGGTAAAGGCCAAGGAAGGCCTCTATGACCTGATGATCCTGGATGTGGGTCTGCCCGACACCGACGGACGCGAGCTTTGCCGTGTGCTGCGCAAACAGGGCGTGAAATGCACGATTGTGATGCTGACGGCGCAGGATAGCGACGCCGATACCATTCTGGGCCTCGACGCAGGTGCAAATGACTACGTCAGCAAACCGTTCAAATTCCCCGTCCTGCTGGCCCGCATCCGCAGCCAGCTGCGCACCCATGAACAGTCCGAGGACGCAATCTTCCAGCTTGGCCCATATACCTTCAAGCCTGCCCAGAAGATGCTGGTGACCGAGGACGACAAGAAAATCCGCCTGACGGAAAAAGAGACAAATATCCTCAAGTTCCTTTACCGCGCGACCGAAGGTGTCGTCGCCCGCGACGTGCTGCTGCACGAGGTCTGGGGCTATAATGCCGGTGTCACGACGCACACATTGGAGACACATATTTACCGTCTTCGCCAGAAAATCGAACCAGATCCGTCCAATGCGCGCCTTCTTGTGACCGAATCTGGCGGCTATCGTCTGGTGGCATAGGTTTCATCCGGGGGCGGGTGATTCGATCACTCCGCCCACGGTTCCCCAAGTTCCCGCCGAAGATCGGGTTATATTTTCACCTCCCTGTTGGACTTGCCCGGGCCTCGCGCCCGGGCTTTTTTTCTGCGCTGGTCATTTCGCGCAGAGATCTTAGGTTATGAGCAGACCAAACTGGGAGAACCCTATGAAAACCGCAAAAGACTTTATGGATGAAGCCAACGCCGTTGTGCCGAAAATGGGCGTTGAGGATGCCATTGCAAAACATGCGAGTGGCGCAGGTGTGTGGATTGATGTCCGCGACAGCGGCGCGATTGCCAAGACCGGCACGATCAAGGGCGCGCACCGGATTGCCCGTGGGATGATGGAGTTCGTGGCCGATCCCGCGACCCCGTTTCACAATGACGCGCTCCAGAAGGACGCAGAAATCTATCTAGTCTGTGGTGCAGGCGGTCAGGCTGCACTTGCGGGCAAGACGCTCAAGGACATGGGCTTTACCAATGTCACCAACGTCGGCGGCTTTCCGGCATGGAAAGAGGCAGGTGGCCCTTCGGAGGACTAGGCCAGCGCCTGTGCCCAATCCGCTTTGAGGTCGTCGATATCTTCGATCCCGACCGACACGCGGATCAGATTTTCAGGAATACCGGTATGCGGCTCGATCGTGTACCGGTGTTCCACAAGGCTCTCGACGCCGCCGAGTGACGTCGCACTCAGGAACAGCCGCAACCGGCCGGTCACGGCCAGCGCGCGTTCCCGATCTCCTTTGACCAGCACCGACAAGAGGCTGCCATAGCCGCCGCTCATCTGCTTTTGCGCGATGGCATGGCCGCTGTGATGCGGCAGGCCGGGGTAGAAGACATCGTCGACATGCTCATGGTCCAGCAGGTATTCGGCGAGCGCCTGGGCATTCTGGCTCATCCGTTCAACCCGCAAGGGCAGCGTGCGCATGGCGCGGGTCAGTAGCCACGCCTCGAACGGGCCGAGGATCGCGCCCGCCATCTTGCGGTCGGCGCGGATCATCTCCCATGTCTTGCCCTTCGCATCACGCGTGGACAGCACGCCCGCCAGCACATCAGAATGGCCGTTGATGCCTTTGGTGGCGGAATGCATGACGATATCGGCCCCGAAATCGAGCGCGCGTGTCAGTATCGGTGTCGCAGCTGTGGCATCGACGACGAGCAGGCCTTTGGTGGCGGCTTTGACTGCGGCGATATCGACGGACTTGAGCCACGGGTTTGACGGGGTTTCGATAAAGACGAGATCGGCGGGCTGCGCCTGACAGGTGGCGATCACGTTGTCAGCGTCAGCCTCGATCAGCGCGATCTCGCGGCGCGCGCAGAAATCGCGGACCCAGGCGGTCGTGCCCCAGTAGATGCCGGATTGCACGATGACCGTTGCGCGGTTGGGCAGCGTGCGGAAAGCCGCAGCGATGGCCGCCATGCCAGATGGAAAGAGTAGCGTTTCCTCAGCCCCTTCCAGCTGGCGCAGGACCTCTTCCGCCTGCCGCAGGTTATCGGAGTCGGGGCGGGAATAGATGTTGTCGGGACGCAGGAGGTTATAGGCCTCGTCCCGCATGAAGGTGGTCGAAGGTTGCAGCGCGGGCACCACACCGCCCGATTGGGGGTCAGTGACGCCTGCGGCGTGGGCAGCGATTGTGGCGGGTTTATTCATCGAGTCCATAGGCGACTTGTTGCAGCGGGATGCGGGGCTGGCAAGCCTCAGGTGATGAATTCGTCGCGGGCGTATCCCTGAATGTAGAGCAGCGCCGTCAGGTCGCCGTGGTTGATGCGGATATCACATTGCGCCTGTACGGTCGGTTTTGCATGCAGCGCCACGCCGGTGCCTGCCCGTGTTAGCATGCCCAGATCATTGGCCCCGTCGCCTACGGCCAGAACGTCGGCTTCAGCGATCCCCAGCTTGGCAGTGATTTCTTCCAGTGCCTGCACCTTGGCGGCCTTGCCAAGAATTGGACGGCCAACGTCGCCGGTCAGCTTGCCATCGGCGGCCAAGAGCGTGTTGGCGCGGTTCTCGTCAAAGCCCAGAGCCGCCGCGACACGCGAGGTGAAAGCCGTGAAACCGCCCGAGACCAGTGCCGCATAGGCGCCATTCGCTTTCATGGTGCTGACCAGTTCATAACCGCCGGGCATGTACGTAATACGCTGGTTCAGCACCTGTTCAATGATCTCTTCCGGCAGATCGCGGAGCAGGCCCACGCGTTCGATCAGCGCTGCCTCGAAATCCAACTCTCCGTTCATGGCGCGGGCGGTAATGTCCGCGACCCGCGCGCCGACACCCGCCTCGGCGGCCAGTTCGTCGATGCATTCCTGCCGGATCATCGTGCTGTCCATATCCGCGAGCAGCATCTTCTTGCGGCGGCCTTCCAGAGGCTGCACGACCAGATCGACGCAACCCTGCTGGAGGTCCTCCCAGACCGGCCAGAGATTGTCGGGCATCTGTGGAATCACAAACTCGGCAGCTTCATCCACCGCCAGCCAGACCGCATCGCCCCCGCCCCATGCATTGCGCAGACTGTCGACCAACGCGCGGTCGAGGGTGCGTTCCTGCGGGGTGGTGATCAAGGTGACGACATACATCGCGGTCTCTCCTGTCGGGCGGTCCGCCTTCCTAAAGCGCAAATGTGTCGCCGACGCAATGCGCGTAGCCTCAGTTTCCGATTGGCGTCACCGCTGTCGCAAATTTTTGTGCAAGCACCGGTTATGGACACTTTTGCCGTTGCAGCAAATCGCGCGCCGGATTATCTGCGGCGGTGGGACACCCCTCCCCAACGAGGGGCATATATCTGTGAGGATACCACCAATGGTTACGAAGACCCCGGCTGCGCGGCCGGTCAATCCGCGGTTCTCTTCCGGCCCATGTGCCAAACCCCCCGTCTGGAAACTCGAAGCCCTCAGCGACGCGCCCCTTGGCCGCTCGCACCGTGCGGCTGTCGGCAAGAACAAACTCACTGAAGCGATCGACCTGACGCGTGAAATTCTGGGCGTGCCTGCCGACTATCGCATCGGCATCGTTCCTGCCTCCGACACCGGCGCATTCGAAATGGCGATGTGGTCGCTTCTGGGTGAGCGCCCTGCCGAGATGGTGGCATGGGAAAGCTTTGGTGCCGGCTGGGTGACCGATGTGGTCAAACAGCTCAAGATCGAAGCCAACGTCCACACCGCCGAATACGGCGAGATCGTCGATATGGCGAAGCTCAACTACGACCATGACGTCTGCTTTACATGGAACGGCACGACCTCGGGCGTGCGCGTACCGAATGGCAACGTCATTCCCGCTGACCGTGCCGGTCTGACGCTCTGTGACGCGACCTCTGCCGCCTTTGCGCAGGACCTGCCCTGGGACAGACTGGATGTGACGACCTTCTCCTGGCAGAAGGTGATGGGCGGCGAAGCGGCCCACGGGATGCTGATCCTGTCCCCCCGCGCTGTCGCACGTCTGGAAAGCTATACGCCTGCATGGCCGCTACCCAAGATCTTCCGCATGACCAAAGGCGGCAAGCTGATCGAGGGCATCTTCAAGGGTGAAACGATCAACACCCCATCCATGCTGGCGGTCGAGGATTATCTGGTCGCCCTCAAGTGGGGTAAATCCATCGGTGGTCTGGACGCGCTCATCCACCGCGCCAATGCCAATGCGCAGGCGATCTGGAATTTCTGCGCGACCCGTCCTTGGATTGACAACCTTGCGACGGTGCCCGCAACACGCTCCAACACATCGGTCTGCCTGAAATTCACGGACGACCGGATCAAGGACGGTGCGGCCTTCGCCAAAGCGGTTGCCAAGCGGTTGGAAGCCGAAGGGATCGCCCTCGACATCGGCGCCTATCGCGACGCCCCTGCCGGTCTGCGGATCTGGTGTGGCGCGACGATCGAGACCTCGGACATCGAAAAGATGCTGCCTTGGCTCGAATGGGCATTCGAAGCCGAAATCGCGGCCCAAGCTTAACCTCAAATTATTCCGGCGGCTCAATCGGATTTCTGGAGATCCGATGGGCCGGCCTCCGAAAAGGACACTGAAAATGGCTCCTAAGGTACTTATCTCTGACAAACTCTCTGACGCAGCCGTGCAGATCTTCAAGGATCGCGGCATCGACGTGGATTTCCAGCCAGATCTTGGCAAGGACAAGGACAAGCTGCTCGAAGTGATCGGCAACTACGACGGTCTTGCTATCCGTTCGGCCACGAAAGCCACGGAAAAAATCATCGCCGCTGCCGACAACCTCAAGGTCATCGGCCGTGCAGGTATCGGTGTCGACAACGTCGATATCGCGGCTGCCTCCAAGAAGGGGATCATTGTGATGAACACGCCCTTCGGCAACTCCATCACCACTGCCGAACACGCGATCTCGATGATGATGGCGGTGGCCCGCCAGATCCCCGAGGCAAATGCCTCGACCCATGCAGGCAAGTGGGAAAAGTCGCGCTTCATGGGTGTGGAACTGACCGGCAAGACGCTGGGCGTGATCGGCGCGGGCAACATCGGCTCGATCGTGATCGACCGCGCGCAGGGCCTGAAGATGAAGGTCATCGCCTATGATCCGTTCCTCTCGGAAGAGCGCGCGACTGATATCGGTGTGGAAAAGGTCGAACTGGACGACCTGCTGACCCGTTCCGACTTTATTACGCTGCATGTCCCGCTGACCGACCAGACTCGCAACATCCTGTCCAAGGAAAACATCGCCAAGCTGAAAAAAGGCGTGCGGATCGTGAACTGTGCCCGTGGCGGTCTGGTGGATGAGGAAGCGCTGGCCGAAGCCCTGAAAGAGGGCCGTGTCGCCGGTGCAGCCTTTGACGTCTTCGCGGTCGAACCCGCCACCGAAAGCCCGCTCTTCAACCTGCCCAACGTTGTCGTGACCCCGCACCTTGGCGCGGCCACGACCGAGGCACAGGAAAACGTAGCGCTTCAGGTGGCCGAACAGATGTCGGACTACCTGCTGACCGGTGCCGTGCAGAACGCCCTGAACATGCCTTCTGTGACCGCTGAAGAAGCCAAGGTCATGGGCCCATGGATCAAGCTCTCGGGTCACTTGGGCAACTTCATCGGCCAGATGACCGACGAACCGATCAAGGCGATCAACATCCTGTTTGACGGTCAGGCTTCGGAAATGAACCTCAAGGCCCTGACAGCCGCGACCATCGCGGGCATCATGATGAAGGCGAACCCTGACACCAACATGGTCAGCGCGCCTGTGATCGCCAAAGAGCGCGGCATCAAGGTCTCGACCACCAAGCAGGACCAGTCGGGTGCGTTTGAAGGCTACATCAAGGTGACCGTCGTCACAGACGAGCGCGAGCGTTCGGTGGCGGGCACCGTCTTCAGCGATGGCAAACCGCGCTTTATCCAGATCAAGGGCATCAACATCGATGCCGAGATCGGGGAACACATGGTCTACACCACCAACGAAGACGTGCCCGGCATCATCGGCACGCTGGGTTCGACCATGGGCGCGCATAATGTGAACATCGCGAACTTTACCCTGGGCCGTGCGGCCGCGAAGGGCGAAGCAATTGCTTTGCTCTATGTGGACGAACCGGTCCCGGCGGAAGCTCTGGATGCGCTGCAGGCGACGGGCAAGTTCCGTCAGGTGAAGCCGCTGCATTTCAATATCTGACGTGCCCGTGACACCCCTCTACGCGATTGGCGACATCCACGGCCAGAAAGCCATGCTGGATCAGGCGCTTGACCTGATCCATGCGGATGGCGGGCCGGATGCCCAGATCGTGTTTCTGGGTGATTACACAGATCGCGGCCCGGATAGCCGGGCCGTGGTCGAAATGCTGATCGCGGGACAGGCAGCGGGGCGCAATTGGTCCTTCATCAAAGGTAACCACGACCGCTTTTTCACCCGTTACATCCGCGAAGGCAGGCAGCACGATCCGCGCGTGAAATCCGGCATCAGCTGGCTGAACCCGCGCCTGGGCGGGACGGCTACTCTGGCGTCCTACGGCGTTGAGGGCGCGCCTCAATTCAACCGTTCCGAAGACGATGGTCTTGAATGGCTGGCCGGTTTTACGACCGGCACCGAGGCCAAAGATGCAGACGGCCTTTGGGCAGTGGCGCAAGCGGCCGTGCCGGAGGTGCACCTCGCTTTCCTCGAAAGCCTGCCGCTGATCCACCAGACCGATGACCTGATCTTCGTCCATGCGGGCCTGCAAATGCAACTGCCGCTAGAGGCACAGGACACCGAAGACCTGCTCTGGATCAGAGAACCGTTTCTCGAAGACCGGACAGATTATGGCAAGCTGATCGTTCATGGTCACACGGCACTGGACCGGCCCCAGCATCACGGCAACCGCGTTAACCTTGACGGTGGCGCGGGTTATGGCCGCCCCTTGGTCCCTGCGGTCTTTGAAGGCCGCGATTGCTGGCTGCTCACCGAAGGCGGCCGCGTCGCACTCACCCCCTGACAGCGACGGCGCTTGCCTCCGGCCCTGCGCGGACCTATGCACCAATTATGCCGCTGACCTTCACCTCTCTTGATGAAATTCTGAACCACGGCTTCGACACCGTGATCGACGTGCGCTCGCCTGCCGAGTTTGCCGAGGATCACATGCCGGGTGCGATCAACCTGCCCGCGCTCGACGACGCGCAGCGCGCCGAAGTCGGGACTATCTACAAACAGGTCAGCCCTTTTGATGCCCGCAAGATCGGCGCAGGCATGGTGATCCGCAATGTCGCCGACCACATCGACGGCCCCTTGCAGGAAAAGGACGGGAGTTGGCGACCCCTGATCTACTGCTGGCGTGGTGGCCAGCGATCTGGCGTATTCCGAACCATCCTGTCCGAGATCGGCTGGCGCGCGGAAACTGTGAAGGGCGGCTATATGACGTTCCGGCGGCTGGTGAATGCCATGCTGCATGACACGCCACTGCCGCACCGGTTCATCCTGCTCGACGGCTACACAGGCACCGCCAAAACGGAACTGCTGCCGCGTCTTGCCGCGCGGGGCGTGCAGACGCTCGATCTGGAGGGGCTCGCACAGCATCGCGGCTCGTTGCTCGGCGCGATACCCGGAGGTCAGCCGTCACAAAAGGGGTTCGAGACCGCGCTCGCGGTTGCGCTGAATGCGCTGGATCCCGCCCGTCCTGTGGTCGTCGAGGCGGAAAGCAGCAAGATAGGACGCCTGAATATCCCCAAATCGGTCTGGCAGGCCATGATTGCGGCACCTCGGATCGACCTCGACATCCCCGAGACGGCCCGCGCGCAGTATCTGGCCCGCGCCTACCGCGAAGTGATTGCCGATACCGACCTGCTGGCCGAGAAACTGCACCCTCTGCGCCGGTTGCGCGGACATGCCATCGTGGATCGCTGGATCGCCCTGTCCCGCAGCGGTGCACTGGTTGATCTCTCTCACGCCCTGATGGTCGAGCATTACGATCCGGCCTATGCGAAGTCGCGCCAGGCCCATGACAGAACGGTCCTTGCCACGATTTCGGCGGACGCGCTGGACGAAGACGGTCAGGAACGGATCGCGGACAGGATCGCGGCGGTCACTACACGATTGTAATGGCGCGGTTCTCGGTGATTTCGCCGATGATTGCGGCACGGTAGCCGGCAGCAACCAGCCGGTCGAGGCAATCATCCGCCTGCTGAGCACTGACCGCCGCCAAAAGACCGCCAGCCGTTTGCGGATCGTAGAACAGCCCGCAGGTTGGTCCTTCGATCGGGCCGGCACCCTGCCTGTTGTCATCAAACAATGACGACCGAATACCGGCAAGCGAAAGCTCCTCCGCACCTGCCATCACAGGGATCGTGCTGCGCGTGATACGTGCCCCAAC
This sequence comes from Luminiphilus sp., assembly GCA_964221795.1. Taxonomy (GTDB): domain Bacteria; phylum Pseudomonadota; class Alphaproteobacteria; order Rhodobacterales; family Rhodobacteraceae; genus Yoonia. Next base: position 10,046 of record CAXQAV010000384.1, read on the forward strand.
CTCTGATGCCTCGCAGATACCACGCAGGTGTCCGGCAAGACCGAACCCCGTGACATCCGTCATCGCGTGGGCGCCCTTGAGGATATCCGACGCGGCGGCCTGACCCTGCACCATCCAGTCCAGACAGGCCAGAACGTCTGCGCCCCGCGCCTGCCCCATCATCTCGGCGGCCATGATGGTGCCACTGCCAAGCGGCTTGGTCAGGATCAGCCTGTCGCCCGGCCTTGCCCCGGCAAGCGTGATCGGCTTTTTAGCAAGACCGGTGATGGTGAACCCAATGGTCAACTCGCTGCCGAGGGAGGAATGCCCCCCGATCACACGGGCACCAGCGGCGGTGATGACCTCTGTCGCCGCCTCCATAATCTCGGCAACAGTCCGTTCCTGCAGGATCGGCCCCATGCGCGGCAGGATGAGCGAGGCCGTCGCGGCCTGCGGTTTTGCACCCATTGCCCAGATATCACCCAAGGCATGGATGGCCGCGATCCGCGCCATGGTGACCGGATCATCCACCAGAGCCCGCAGGTGATCGGTGCTCATCACCTGACCTGTCTGCACAATCGCGGCGTCGTCACCGAAATTCTCGCCCAGAACATGTGCCAGTGCAGTGCGGCCCACTTTTGCCCCGCACCCCCCGCACATCATCTTGTCCCCCAATGCATCCGACATACCGAGCGCAACCTTCGCCGGCAGAACAGGATGATCCATCTTGGTCAGGTCGGCAAACTGCTGCATAAACTTGCGGTCGATCCGGTCCTTCAGCCACCACAGCGACCGGCCCTTGCGAGCCGTCCCGAAGCGTTCCGCCAAGGCAGATTTCTCACCAAGTGACACCAGCTTGAGGTAATCCTTTTGCGGGTCATAGGGGCGCTGCAAGCCGCCGGAGAGTGCCGCGCGGAGGTTTTCGAAAAGGACAGGTGCCTGCCGCACAGCAAAGACACCGGCCTTCGGGCGCGGATCTTGGCTGAAGTGAGCGCAGTCACCTACCGCAAAGATGTCCGGCACACTGCTTTGCAGGCGCGGCCCGACACGGATGAACCCCTCGTGCAGGACCAGCCCTGTTTTGGCAATCCAGCCGTGCGGCTTGGCACCTGCCGCACCGCAGGTAAAGTCGCTGCGGATCGTGCGTCCGTCGCTCAGAACGACACCCTCGGCAAAGACCTCGGTGACGTTGGTATCTTCGAAGATCTCGATCTCCGCTTCGGCCAGTGCCGCCAGCATCAGCTTGCGCGCCTTGTAGCCCATGCCGGCGAGAACCGAACTGCGGTCAATCAATTTGATCGCAGCACCCTTGCCGCGCAGTGCGTAGGACATCGCCATGGCCAGTTCCGCCCCGGCAACACCGCCGCCGATGATAGCCACGTGCGGCGCATCTGCCTTTGCACGGAAGGCGTCCCATCTGGCCGAAAATGCGCCGAGCGGTTTGGCCGGAATGCCGTGCTCCGCAAACCCGGGCAGGTTAGGCATTTCCGAGGTGATCCCGACATCGACAGAAGCCACGTCAAAGGCGACCGGAGACCGACCGGGCACGCTTACTGTCCGGTTCACAATGTCGATGCCATCGGCATAGCCGTTGATCAGCCGCGCACCCGCAAAACGTGCAAGCCGCACCAGATCAATGTCGAGCTCGTCCCGCGTATAATGCCCTGCGACAAAGCCGGGCAGCATGCCGGAATAGGGCGCGGTCGGTCCGGGGTTGATGACGGTCAGGCGCGCGCCGGGCAGAGGGTCCATCCCCCATTTGCGCAGGACAAGCGCATGGGTGTGGCCGCCGCCAATAAGAACCAGATCTCGTGTGAAAGGCAGTTGGTGCATTGTTTGCTTCTAGCGGCAGTTGTCTCAGGGGGAAAGCCACTCTGCTTGCCAATCACCGTCGCGTGTAAACCGCACGCGGCGGTGCGTTGTCCCGAGGTGCACGGCGTCGATTGCAACGACCCGACAGGTGAGCACGGCAAAGCACGCGGGGTCTGGTATCTTGTCGTAGGCAAGCGCGGCCGGGATCACCGTTCCGGGCGCTGGTGTCACCCCGTAGGACTGTTGGGCGTGATCGGGCACACGGTCCCAGAGGGCGCGCACGGCCTCGCCACTGGCAATCGCAACCTCGCAACGCAAGCGGATTTGCAGCGCTTCCTGCGGGTCCCAGACAAGCAGCGCCGCCTGCGGATGCGCCCGCAAACTGGCGATCTTGTCGGAATAGAGGTCGGTATGCACCGACACGACCCCCGCCTCCTTGTCGGCTGCGCGCAGGACGACTGTGCGGGCTTCGGGCCAGCCCTCGGGCGAGACCGTGGCAAACCCCGGCAAACGGGCCGGGTGCCGCCCGTCGGCGACCCCGCGCTCCAGCACCTGCCAGAGCATGTCCCAGAGGCCGGCATGGGATGTAAACCACTCAGTCATAGCCCGTCATCTCCAGATATCCGATGCCCTGATGTGACCCTGTCACTGTCACCGGTCCTTCCCAATAGGGAATACTTGTCGCCATCCATGCGTTTTCGTTGAGTGCGGTGACCGTCACATCAACGCCCTTGACCGGCAATCCGACCTGCCACCGGATGGGCACCTCCGCATCGTTCATGGAGAGTGGTGTCGCGGTGAAGGCACCGTCCGGATAGGACGTGATGGCGCCCTCGGAGGTGATCCATGTGGCCGAGGTGAAGTTTTCCCCGTCCGCTTGCTGCAACCGGAACCCCATCAGTTTGTCGCCCGTGTCAAACGAGAGTGAAAACCAGTCCCATCCGGTTTGCTCACCCGAAAGCAGTTGCGACGACCACTCGCGGTCAAGCCAAGCATTGCCCGAGACCGCCACCGGACCATCGGGCAGTTCCAGCGTGCCTGTGATCGCAAAGAAGGGTTGTGAATAGTAATGCGATGCCTGACCGCCAGTCGATTTGACGGAGAAACCATTTTCGCCGTGAAAGACCAGCGGCCCCTCGGCGGTGAGGGCCATGTCATAGGCGAAATCAGGGGCCGAGGCCGTCATGCGCATGGTGTTCCAGTCGCCTTCCAACACCCAGTCATCGATCCATGCCACAAAGGGGTCGGCCACGACACCCGCCTGCCCGATCCCGCCACGGGCAAGGCGCTCGGTCACGAAATGTTGGTCCTCGGTCGTAACCGCTGCATGCCCCATCCAGAGTTGCGGCGACCCCCAGTCTTCTGAGGTGTCGGGTGCCATGGCGGTCCGGAAGAGCGTCCATTGCAACCCGTAGGGCGTGCCCTTGGCATCGGTGAGGTTGGCGGTCAGATACCACCATTCAATCCGGAAATCGGGGTGCGGGCCGTGGTCGTCGGGGAATGACCATTCCTTGCCACGCTCCGGTTCGGCAAAGCCCTCGCCCGCCAGCGTCCCGAGCCCCGCAAAGCCCTGCGCGCTTGCGGAAAGTGGCAGCAGAAGGAAGAATAGAAAGGCCCTAACGCTCATTGGAAAAAACCTTGAGAAGATCGGCAGTCGGCGTCCGCGCCAGTCGCCGCGCAGGCCAGAGTGCGGCCAATGCCGCCGCCAGCAGCGCAAAGACTGCGAGCCGCGCATAATCCGCCGGAAAGAGATACATCGGTAGCCGCCAGCCAAAGGCCGCGACATTCACCACCGCCAGAAGCGCCCAGGCCAGAAGCAATCCCAACGGCAGCGCCAGAATGGCCGTCAGCAGTGCCAGCATGACCGCCCGTAGCAACTCCAGCCGCCCGATCTCGGCCCGTGTCATCCCCATCGCCCAGGCCGGGGCAAGCTGCGGGACGCGCATGGTCGCGAGTGTCAGAAGGCTCATCAGGATGGCAAAACCTGCCACGGCAAGTGTCAGGATGTTGAGCGCGGTTGTCACCGTGAAGGTCCGCTCGAAGATTGCCAGAGAGATCGCCTTGATTCCTGCCTGATCGACAGTCTGGGTGGCTGCAATTCCTGTCGCCGCCTCAAGTCCGGCAACAAAACCCTCAACCGCGCTTGGGTCCATCCGTAAGCCGAAGTTCTGCGCGCTGATATCAGGGTAGAGTTCGGCAAAGACCCCTTCCGCCAGCACGACCTGCCCGATGGGGTTGCCGTAGTCGCCGTAGATGCCCGCAACGGCAAATGCCCTACCTGCGACAGTAATCTGGTCACCGATCCCTATCCCGGCGCGCCGTGCCAGTTGCTCGTTGATCACCGCCGTGGTGCCAGAGAACGTGGTTTCCCACGGATCGGCGGTGCTTTGCAGGAAAACCCAGAAATCGCGGTAGGTCGCGTGGTCGCGGGCGCCGAAGACTTCGGTCGGCTGGCCGCTGACAGTCGTCTCTGCGCTCTGGATCGGCAGGATCGCATCGACGCGCGGCGCGGCATAGGTGATCAGCGCGTCGGTCCGGGCGGCATCCTCTGTCCGCACATAGAGTTCTGATGCAAGGCGCTGGTCAAGGAACCCGACAAAGGTCAGACGGAAACTCGACACCATGGTCGAGACACCCACATTCGCCGCCATTGCAAGGAGGAGCGCCATCAAGGCGAGCGACAAGCCGGGTAGTTGTTGGCGCGTATCGGCCCAGAACCACCCCGCCTTCACGCCATGGGCGGCGCGGGAGAGGAGCGCCAGCATCCGGTCAAGCACGAGCGGGAGCGCGAGCGCTGCGCCAATCAGCAAAGTGCCCAAAAGCGCGAAACCGCCCACCAGACCCTCCGCCGTGGCCATCAGCAGCCCTGCAATGCCAAGCAATGCCACTGCCAACACGCCCTGCACGCGCGCCCTGCGCCCTGCCGCCATGGCGAGGGCCCGCGGTTGCGCCGCCGCCAAAAGCGGCATCCGCGTCAATTGCCACAGTGCACCGCTTGCCGCTACTGCCGTCCCACCCAGCGCGATCGCCAGCCCCGACAGCCACCATGAGGGGCGCAATTGCAGGGTACCCGCGACCTCGGCCCCGTAGAGCCCGCGCAGTGTTGCCGCGACATCCGGCAAAAGAAGCGCGGCGATCACATACCCCAATGCGACACCGATCAACCCCGCGATCAGCGCAAAGAGCATCAGTTCCGCCGCGACCACACCGACGACCCGACCAAGCGGCACGCCCAGCGCCCTGAGAGTCCGCACCACGGGGCGACGCTGCTCGAAGGCCAGCCCGATTGCGCCATTGACGATGAAGATACCCACCGCGAAGGACAAAAGGCCAAAGGCAGTCAGGTTCAGATGGAAACTGTCCGTCAGCCGCCCGATGTCGCTGCCACCCTGCGCAGGTTGGCGGATTAGATCGGGGGCGACTTCGTCTAGCGGCGCTTGGCCCAAGGGTTGACGCGGCAGGACGATCAGACTGTCGACCAGCCCCGCCTTGCCCAAAAGGCGCTGCGCGAAACCGATATCGGTGATCGCGGTATTCGGAGCGGCTTCGTCGACGACAGCGAAATTCAGGTCCGGCAGGCGGGCTTCGGTATCGGCGCTGCCGATCAACAGGCCGTCAGGGGCCAGAAATCCTGCGATGCTCTCGCCCTGTGAGGGTGCGACGGGGCCAAGGCCAGCGGGTGCAGTCAGCGGCTCGACCCCGACGATCTGCACTTCCTGATACCTGCCCTGCACGACCGGGCTGACCAGCCAGCCAGCGCGGCGCAGGTCAACATAGACCGCCTGATCCATCGGCTGCCCGTCGCGCCGCACCAGCCGGTCATATTGCCCGTCGCCCAAAGTGGCGGCGGCGGCATCATAGCTCGCCCGCGCCTCGGCATTGACGGCCTGAACGCCCGACCAGAGCGCAGTGGCCAGCGCGAGGCCCGCCAGCAGCGTGAAGAGCTGCAAGGGGTTGCGCCGCCAGTGCGACAGAAGGGCAGTGAGCACAACATGGGTCATGCAAGCCGTCCGGCCCGCAGGTGCAGCCGCCTGTCCAGACGCGATGCCAGCGCCTGCGAGTGCGTAACCATCAGAAGGCCGGCACCCGTTTCAGCAACAAGCTCCAGCATCAGGTCCATGACCTTCGCTGCCGTATCCTCATCAAGGTTGCCGGTCGGTTCATCGGCGAGCACCAGTTTCGGTCCCGGTGCCAGCGTGCGGGCAATCGCGACGCGCTGTTGCTGGCCACCGGAAAGCTGCTCGGGGTATTTTCGGATTTGCTCCGAAAGGCCCAGACGCGCGGTCAGGTCGCTGGTCCAGCCCGCATCAAACGTCCCGGACAGTCGGGCCTGAAAGGCGATGTTGTCAGCGACCGTCAGACTTGGGATCAGGTTGAACTGCTGAAAGACAACGCCGACCGTCCCGCGCCTGAGCACCGCGCGCGCCTTGTCGTCGGCTTGAGCGATATTCTGCCCGTCGATCAGGATCGCCCCGCGGTCGGCGGTGTCGAGCCCGCTGATCAGGTGCAGCAACGTACTTTTCCCGCTGCCCGATTCACCCGTCAGCGCCAGCGTCTGCCCTGCATCAAGCTGCAGGTCGATCCCGCGCAGGACCGCGAAAAGGCCGTCGGCGGTTTGGTAGGACTTATGGATATCAGATACGTCGAGCAGCATGGGCCTTCCTTTGCGCCAAGACCTAACACGGGGCGCGCAAAAGGAAACGGCGCGCGCGTCAGCTTGCCGCGATCAGTTCGATCCGATTGCCGACGGGGTCGTTGACAAAGCAGCGTCTCACGTCCGACAATTTGGTGTCCCATGTGACAGTGACATCAGCGGCCCCAAGTCGCACCGCAAGCCCGTCAAGATCGGCAATCACGAAAGCAGGGTGTGCTTTCTTTGCCGGAACGAAGTCAGGATCCACACCGAAATGCACCTGCACGGCCCCCGCCTGCGCCCAGAAACCGCCGCGCCCTTGCAGCGGGGCGGGCTTGGGCACTTCGGTCATGCCCAGCAGATCACAATAGAACCACCGCAACCGATCCTCAGCTCCAGCAGGATGGGCTAGCTGGATATGATCGAGGGCGGTAATCATGGAGTGGTCCTTTACTCTGGCCGGATTCTGCGCAGCCTGTTTCGGCCTTGGCAAGCCTCTACCGTCACGTTCCGCTGGCATCCCTCGGTCAGAGTTGCCACACTCCGCTCATAGGACATGCATCGGAGACTGCACCATGACTGATATCGTCATCCTCGGCGGCGCACGCACCGCAATCGGCACATTCGGCGGATCGCTGGCGGGCACCACACCGATTGACCTTGCCACCGTCGCATCCAAGGCCGCGCTTGAGCGCGCGGGCGTCGAAGGAGCGCAGATCGGCCATGTGGCATTTGGTCATGTGATCAATACCGAGCCGCGCGATATGTATCTGTCGCGCGTGGCCGCAATGGGTGCGGGCATTCCGGACACGACCCCTGCGATGAACGTGAACCGCCTCTGCGGGTCGGGGGTGCAGTCCATTGTCTCGGTCGTGCAATCGCTGATGCTGGATGATGCGGATTTCGGTCTGGCGGGTGGTGCGGAAAACATGAGCCGCTCGCCCTTTATCATCCCTGACCAGCGCTGGGGCGCCAAGATGGGTGATATCCGCACCCTCGACATGATGCTGGGCGCGCTCAACTGTCCGTTCGGGACAGGGCATATGGGTGTGACGGCAGAGAACGTCGCCTCCGAACATACCGTCACCCGCGAGGAACAGGACGCATTCGCGCTCGAAAGCCAGAAACGTGCCGCGCGTGCTATCGAGGGTGGTTATTTCGACAGCCAGATCGTGCCCGTGCAGGTCAAGCAGCGCCGCGAGATGGTGGACTTTGCCCGCGACGAACATCCCAAAGTGACCTCGCTTGAGGCTCTTGCTGGTCTCCGCCCTGCCTTCCAGAAAGACGGCAGTGTGACAGCGGGCAATGCTTCGGGTCTCAATGACGGGGCGGCGGCGATTGTCCTTGCCCGCTCAGATGCCGCAGAGGCGGCTGGCCTGACACCGAAATTCCGGGTCCTCGGTTATGCCCATGCAGGCGTCCGCCCCGAGGTCATGGGGATCGGCCCTGTCCCTGCGGTGGCGAACCTGCTGGTCAAGCTCAAGCTGACGGTCGACGATTTCGACGTGATCGAAAGCAACGAGGCCTTCGCCGCGCAGGCACTGGCGGTCTCCAAGGAGCTGGGCTTTGACCCTGCCTGCGTGAACCCCAATGGCGGCGCGATTGCCTTGGGCCACCCTGTCGGGGCCACCGGATCGATTATCACCGTCAAGGCGATGTATGAACTCGAGCGCATCGGCGGCAGGCGCGCCCTGATCACGATGTGCATCGGTGGTGGTCAGGGGATTGCTCTGGCGATCGAGCGAATCTGAACCAGAGGGTTGCGGTGCAGCAGGCAACTTGTATGACACGCCTGTTGCACGCTCGATTTTCAGGACCCATCTTTTGACCAAACGCCCCGCTCTGCGCCATGTCGTCTTTTTCAGCGCCAAGGACAAAGCGGATGTTCCGCGCATTATGGCGGGGTTGCAAATGTTGAGCGCAATCCCCCATTCCACCTATTTCGAGGTCCGCGAGAACCGTCAGCAGGACGCGCTGTCGTCCGAGGTTGACGTCATCGTCTACGCTGAATTCGACAACGAAGAGGCGCTTGCGGCCTACAAGTCCCACCCGCTCTACGAAGAGTCGATCAAGGCCGTCCGTCCTCTGCGCGAGATACGGATCGCGGCGGATTTCTAGAAACCGATAGGCTTCTGCATTTCGGCGACGGCGGCGCCGACGCTCATGGCAGCAAGCGCCGAGCTTTTGGGATTGTCCGGCAGTCCCTGCCCCGCAATGCGGAGGCTGAACTGGCCGAAGTCGCCGATGACGGTGACCTCGTGTATGTTTTCGCTGACGGACGGGTCGGCGATCAGTTCCACGCGGGTTGCGTCCATGCCCAGACCCGAGAGAGCCACGGCCGCTGCGACATTCGCATTCTTCGGATAGGCCAGCGCCGCCTCGCGCGCGGTGCCTCGGAAATGGGTGAAGGCTTCGGTCAGGGTCGCAAGGTCTGTCTGCGCCTCGGCGGGCGAGCCATACCAGCCCTGCGGTGGTTTGCGTCCGGTGTAGGTCACCGAGGTGAGTTGCCCCGCTGCCGCGCTCCGCAACGCGTCCAATCCGCCGATGGCGCCGCTTGCCAGATGCAGGCGGGCACCGCCCTTCCGCGCGGCTTGCTCCATTTTCCGTTCCAGTTCGCTATCGGCCAGCGCACCAAGTGAGACTGTCAAAACGTCGATGCCCATGGAAAGCGCCTCTGGCCCGTATGCGGCCAGCGCCGAATGCCCGCCGCAATCAACGACGAGGTCGGGGCGGGCGGGAAGGTCAGCAAGCCGGGACACTTTGGGCGGGGTAGCGCCGCTGTCCTCTTTGCCGGTGCGGACGATCTGCGCGACTTCGACAACGCCAAGCGCGGCCAGCTTGCCTCGCACGAAGGTGCCGATCGCACCGGAGCCGATGATTGCGACCTGCATCGCCTCAGGTCGGATAATCACGGACGAAGACCCATTTGTCTCCTTCCGACAGGTCAGGTTCAAAGGCATAGCCACCGCTTGTGAAGTCCCTGATCCCCTCGGCCTCGGTCACACGGTTCTCGATAATGAAACGGGCCATGGCACCCCGCGCGCGCTTGGCAAAGAAGCTGACGATGCGCGGCTTGCCGTCTTTCACTTCCATAAACTGCGGCGTGATCACCCGCAGTTTGAGCGCCTTGCGGTCGGCCGCGCCAAAATACTCCTGACTGGCGCAGTTGATCAGCGTGTCGGTGCCGACTACTTCGGCCTGCGCATTCAGCGCTTTGGCAATCGTATCGCCCCAATAGTCATAAAGCGATTTGCCGCGCCGTGTTTTCAGACGGCTGCCCATTTCCAGACGGTAGGGCTGGATCGCATCGAGCGGGCGCAACAACCCGTAGAGGCCGGAAAGAATGCGCAAATGATCCTGTGCCCATGCAAGGTCGTCCTCGGAGAGCGTTTTCGCTTCAAGCCCCTGATAGGTGTCACCATTGAAAGCGAGGGCGGCGGGCTTGGTCGCCTCTGCCGAGGGTTCTTCCGCAAAAGTCTTGAAACGGTCGCGGTTCAGGCGCGCCAGATCGTCGGAAATGTCCATCAGCCCTTTGAGTTCCTTCAGCGTCAGGTTCCGCACGGTCTTGGACAGGCGCACGGCATCTTCCTGAAACGCGGGCTGGGTCGCGGGCAGATCGACGGGGGACATATCAAGCGACTTGGCAGGCGACACGACAACGAGCATGGACAATCCTTTCTTCTTCGCATGTGGATGTAACATGGCCAGCGGCGTTGACCACCCCTCTGGCCTCTGCCGATTGATCGGCCTATGTGATGGCAAAAGAACCAAGGAGATGGGACATGAAGCTTTGCCGGATCAGAACTGCAGACGGGATCAAGCCAGCGGCCTGTGACGCCGATGGACACTTGCGCGATCTCTCGGGTGTCGTCGCGGATATCACGCCGGAACAAATCACGCCTGCGGGCCTTGCCGCATTGGCGGAGGTCAATGTGGCCAGCCTGCCCGTGATCACCGGCGGCTATGCACCGTTCATTGGCAATGCCGGGCGTATGCTGTGCATCGGGCTGAACTTTTACGATCACGCCGAAGAGATGAACATGCCGATCCCCGAGCATCCGATCATGTTCATGAAAGCCTGCGATATTACCGGCGCGAATGATCCCATCGTGCTGCCCGTCGGCTCTGAAAAGACCGACTGGGAGGTCGAACTGGGCATCGTTATTGGCAGCCCCGCCAAAAACGTGGCAGAGGCTGACGCGCTGGATCATGTTGCAGGCTATTTCGTCGGAAACGATGTCTCCGAGCGCTATTTCCAGTTGGAACTCGGTGGTCAGTGGATGAAGGGCAAGTCATCTGACAGCTTCGCGCCAGTAGGGCCCTATCTTGTGACCAAGGATTCCGTTGCTGATGTCGGCAATCTGGCGATGTCGCTGGAGGTCAACGGCGAGGTGCAGCAGAAGGGCTCGACCGCGACAATGATTTTCAACGTCGCGCAGATCGTCAGCCAGATGAGCCGCTTCATCTCGCTCCGGCCCGGCGACATGATCCTGACGGGCACACCTCCGGGCGTGGGTGTTGGCCAGAAGCCGCAAAAATTCCTGAAAGCAGGTGATGTGGTGACGGCGGAGATCGAGGGGCTCGGCCAGATGCGGCACGAGGTTGTCGCGTCCTAGTTCAGTTGGACCTGCAACGGG
>CAXQAV010000385.1:0-6516 GCA_964221795.1 Luminiphilus sp.
GCTGTCGGCGATGGTTTCTCCGCTGGCAACTCCGCGCGTGTCCATGCCTTCGTAATAGTTCCTCTGCCGAACGACGACCGGATCAAGGCCCAGCGTGGCGGCGATATGGTCAATCACCCGCTCGATCCCCAGCACACCCTGCGGCCCGCCGAAGCCGCGGAAGGCGGTGGCGGATTGGGTGTTGGTCTTCAACCGGTGCGAGGTGATCCGTGCGGCGGGCAGGTGGTAGGCGTTGTCGGCGTGCAGCATCGCGCGGTCTGCCACAGGGATCGACAGGTCCAGCGCCCAGCCGCAGCGGGTCATCTGGACGAAGTCGATGCCGCTGATCCGCCCCTCGCTGTCGAAACCCACATCATAGCTGATGCGGAAGTCATGTCGCTTGCCCGTGATGACCATATCGTCGTCGCGGTCATAGCGCATCTTGCATGGGCGGCCTGTTGCGCGGGCAGCAATTGCGCAAGAGACCGCGAGTGCGTTCCCCTGACTTTCCTTGCCACCGAAACCCCCGCCCATGCGGCGCACCTCGCAGCGCACGGCGTGCATCGGCACACCCAGCGCCTCGGCCACTTTGTGCTGGATTTCGGTCGGGTGCTGGGTCGAGGAATGCACGACCATATCCCCGCCTTCCTGCGGCAGGGCGAGGGCGGCTTGCCCTTCAAGATAGAAATGCTCTTGCCCGCCCATCTCGATCTGACCACTCAGGCGGTGCGGGGCTGTTGAAAGCGCCGTGTCGACGTCGCCTTTGGTCCAGATGCGCGGGCCGTCTTCGAAGCGGATGTCGGCGGCCAGCGCCTGATCAATCGTCAGGATCGGGGTGTCTTCGGCATAGCTGATCTTGCGCAGACGTGCGGCCTTGCGCGCGGCGAGGTGGCTGGTGGCGACAACGAGGAAGACGGGCTGCCCGAGATAGTGGATGTCACCTGTTGCCAGCAGTGGTTCGTCATGGGCGCTGGGCGAGACGTCATTGGCAAAGGGCAGGTCATCGGCGGTCAGGACCGCAACGACGCCTGCGGCCGATTTCACCTCTGAAAGGTCGAGAGCGGTGATCTTCCCTCTTGCGATCTCCGAAATGCCAAAGGCCAGATGCAGGGTGCCTGCAGGCACCGGCAGATCGTCGATATAGCGCGCGGCACCTGTGACATGCAGCGGCGCGGCGTCATGGGGGAGGGGTTTGCCTGTAGTCATGCCCTCACCTCCAGCACGCTGGTGGCCTGCCCGCTCAGGTCGGCAAAGTAACGGTGCAGCAGGTTCTGCGCGGTCTCGAGCCGGTAGATGGCAGAGGCGCGCATATCGGTCATGGGGGTGTAGTCCTCGCCGAATTTCGCTGCAGCGGCGGTGATGGTCTCCTGCGTCCAGGGCTTGCCCAGCAGCGCGGCTTCGACCGCTTTGGCGCGGTGCGGGGTGCCTGCCATGCCGCCGAAAGCGATGCTGGCGACGGTGACGGTGCCGCCCTGCACCGTCACATTGAAACACCCGCAGAGGGCCGAGATATCCTGATCAAAGCGTTTGGAGATCTTGTAGCAGCGCAAAGCGGGGGCGGTCTTGGGGATCGTCACGCCGGTCACCAGCTCACCTGCTTTGCGGTCCTGTTTGCCATAGGCGAGAAAGAAATCCTCGATGGCCAAGTCGCGGGTCGTGTCCCCGTGCCGCAGGTGGAGCGTGGCCCCCAGCGCGATCAATGCAGGCGCGTTGTCTCCGATGGGCGAGCCGTTAGCGATATTGCCGCCGATGGTGGCGGCAGAGCGGACCTGCTCGGAGCCATAGCGTCGAATCATTTCGGCATAAGAGGGGTGATGGGCTTTCATCGCCTGATGCACGTCCACCATCGTGACGCCCGCACCGATGGTAATGCTGTCATCGCTGACGGTGATCTGTCGCAGGTCGCGGCAGCGGTTCAGAAAGACCACCTTGGGCAGGTCGCGTAACTGCTTTGTCACCCAGAGGCCCACGTCAGTCGCCCCTGCGATCACCGTGGCGTCGGGATTGGCGGCATACCATTCGGCGACTTCGTCGAGCGTTTCGGGCGCGTAAGGCGGGGCTTCGACCTCGGGCGTCTCGTCCTGCAGCCAGTCCGGGACGGGCGCAGCGGCGGCCGCTTCAGCCGCACGGATGATCGGCGCATAGCCGGTGCAGCGGCAGAGATTGCCTGCCAGCACATCGTCATGGTCGTCGCGGCCGTTCTTATGGGCGACCGCCATGGACGCGATGAACCCCGGTGTGCAAAACCCGCATTGCGAGCCGTGGTGATCCACCATGGCCTTTTGCACCGGGTGCATCTGACCAACGGGGCCACTGATGCCTTCGACCGTGCGGACGGCTTTGCCGTGAAGCTGCGGCAGAAACAGGATGCAGGCATTCAGCGCTTTCGCGCCCGCCGCATCGGTGACCATCACCGTGCAGGCGCCGCAGTCGCCTTCGTTACAGCCTTCCTTGGTACCGCAAAGCCCTGCGTCCTCGCGCAGCCAGTCGAGCAGGGTGCGGGTCGGATCCGCATCTACCTGCACGGTTTCCCCATTGAGAAGAAACGTGACGTTCATCAAGTAAACCTGCCGCCTTACCCGGAATATTCCCAAGAGGCCGGAGTCGATGCGGCGTAGAGGCCGGCCCGTCAGCCATCAAAGCGGGCCAGTCTGCGTTTGGCAAGTCTTTCGTCGACAGGATGCCCGAAGGTTTCGCAAATGCCTGAAAAGGCGTCAGTTCAGGCGTCGGCGTCCAGTTTTGCACAAAGACCCGTCAGATTTTCCAATGCGCCTTCCCAGCCTTGCATGACTTCGGGCAGGGTTTCGGGGCCGGTGAATGACGAGACCGCGACCGTAATACCAAGCGCTGTGCCCTTCCTTCGGGCATCAGGTTGTAGGTCACAAAGCTGGTGCAGGCGGCCTCACCCCCGAAGATTGGGGTTTCGGTGCAGACCGCCCGTTCCCGTGCTGACAGATGATACCAGCGTGTGATGACCTCAAAGGTGGGGTCGTCCGCCGGTCCGCAACGCTGCCTGTCCTCGCCTCTGACGCGCAGGTCGGACGAGACGGTCTCGACCGGCGTGTCGGCGTCCGGCGCGCTCCATTTGTCGCGATATTTTGCCTCGGTCAGCAAGGCAAAGAGGCGCTCGGGCGACAGAGGCAGGCTGCGGAAAAGGTCAAAGGATTTTGTATCAAGCGTCATGATGCGCCTCCGTCTTGATCAGCTGCGATTGCTTTGGCCAGTGCTTCAAGGCCGTCCAGCCGATTTTCCCAGATCTCTTTCTGCCACGCGAGCCAGCCCTGCGCCGCGATCAGCGGCTCCGGTTCGATATGGCAGGTGCGGACCCGACCTTTCTTGATGGACCGGACGATGCCTGTATCCTCCAGCACCTTGAGGTGCCGCATGAAGGTGGGCAGGGCCATCTTGTGCGGAGCATGCAATTCGCTGACGCTGGCGGGGCCGGAGGCCAGTCGCTCGATCACCGCCCGACGGGTCGGGTCGGACATGGCACCAAAGAAGGAATCAAGTGGATCGGTCATGGGTCGACTGTCGGGTCAGAGCGCAGGTCTGTCAAGATACTTAGCATTATAACTAAGTAATTTTGAACCGAATCCAGCTTGCCCGTTCCGGACGTTCGGCTACCCTGCGCCTATGCCGCAAGATCCCCGATTCATCCACCTCCGCGTCCATACCGAGTATTCACTGCTGGAGGGGGCTATTCCGGTCAAGAAACTGCCCAGGCTGGTGGCAGGGATGGATATGCCTGCTGTGGCTGTCACCGACACCAACAATATGTTCTGCGCGCTGGAATTCTCCGAAGGGGCGAGCAAAGCCGGCATCCAACCCATAATCGGCTGTCAGGTCAGTGTGGCCTATCTTGAGACCGAACCGGGCAAACGCCCAGAGGCGCCTGCACCCATCGTTCTGCTGGCCCAGTCCGAGCAGGGCTACATGAACCTGATGAAGCTGAACTCCTGTGCCTATCTCGATGCGGCAGGCCAGCTGCCACAAGTCACGGTCGAGGAACTGGCGGCGCATGCAGAGGGGCTGATCTGTCTGACTGGCGGGCCAGATGGGCCTATTGGTCGCTTGTTGCGGCAGGGTCAGCGCCCCAAGGCCGAGGCGCTGATGGACCGGTTCGCCGTGATCTATCCCGACCGGCTCTATGTCGAATTGCAGCGCCACCCGGGCGATGGCGGCCTGCCCGAGGCCGAACGCCTGTCCGAGCGTGGCCATGTCGAAATGGCCTATGTCAAGGGGCTGCCTTTGGTCGCAACCAATGACGCCTATTTCCCCAAGCCGGAACTCTATGAGGCACATGATGCGCTGATCTGCATTGCCGAAGGGGCCTATGTCGACCAACAGGAACCGCGCCGCCGTCTGACTGCGCAGCATTATCTGAAGTCGCCGCAGGAGATGGTGACGCTTTTCGCCGATCTGCCCGAAGCGATCGAGAACACCGTCGAGATTGCCAAGCGCTGCGCCTTCAAGGCCTACAAACGCGCGCCAATCCTGCCGCGCTTTGCCGATGACGAGGTTGCGGAATTGCGGCGGCAGGCGCAGGACGGGCTGAAAGCGCGTCTGGCGGTCATTCCCCATGCCGCCCCCGTCGAGGAATACGAAAAGCGGCTGGAATTCGAGTTGGGGATCATCGAGGGCATGGGTTTCCCCGGCTACTTCCTGATCGTTGCGGACTTTATCAAATGGGCCAAAGAGAATGGTATTCCGGTGGGCCCCGGACGCGGCTCAGGTGCGGGTTCGCTGGTGGCCTATGCGCTTTTGATTACCGACCTTGATCCGCTGCGCTATTCGCTGCTGTTCGAACGCTTCCTGAACCCTGAACGTGTCTCGATGCCTGACTTTGACATCGACTTCTGCATGGACCGCCGCGAAGAGGTGATCCGCTACGTGCAAGAGAAATACGGGCGCGACAAGGTGGGACAGATCATCACCTTTGGTGCGCTTCTGTCCAAAGCGGCTGTCCGTGATGTGGGTCGCGTGTTGCAGATGCCTTACGGGCAGGTGGATCGTCTGTCAAAGATGATCCCTGTGGAGGGCGTGAAACCTGTCAGTATCGAGAAGGCGCTCGCCGATGAACCGCGTCTGCGGGAAGAGGCCAAGGCCGAAGAGGTTGTGGACCGCCTGCTGACCTATGCCCAGCAGGTCGAAGGGCTGCTCAGGAATGCCTCGACCCACGCTGCGGGCGTCGTGATCGGTGACCGGCCCTTGGACGAACTGGTGCCGCTCTATCAGGACCCGCGTTCGGACATGCCCGCCACCCAGTTCAACATGAAATGGGTCGAACAGGCGGGGCTGGTGAAATTCGACTTTCTGGGTCTGAAGACTCTGACGGTCATCCAGAACGCGGTCGAACTGATCCGCAAGGCGGGGCGCCCGCTGAATGTCGCCGCCGACGGGACCAAACTTTATGATGCGCCCGAAGGTTTCGAATATGACATCGGGGCGATCCCGCTCGATGACAAGAAATCCTACGACCTTTACTCCGCCGCCAAGACCATCGCCGTGTTTCAGGTGGAAAGCTCGGGCATGATGGATGCGCTCAAGCGCATGAAGCCGACCTGTATCGAGGATATCGTGGCCCTTGTGGCGCTCTACCGTCCCGGCCCGATGGAGAGCATCCCGACCTATTGCGACGTGAAGAACGGTAAAAAGGAGTTGGAGTCGATCCACCCCTCCATCGACGACATTCTCGAAGAGACGCAAGGCATCATCGTCTATCAGGAACAGGTGATGCAGATCGCGCAGGTCATGGCGGGCTATAGCCTCGGTGGTGCTGACCTCTTGCGCCGTGCGATGGGCAAGAAGATCGCCGAGGAAATGGCGAAGGAGCGCCCGAAGTTCGAAGAAGGTGCCAAAGCCAACGGTGTCGATCCGAAAAAGGCGCGCGAGGTCTTCGACCTGCTGGAGAAATTCGCCAACTACGGTTTCAACAAATCCCACGCGGCGGCCTATGCGGTGGTCAGTTACCAGACGGCCTGGCTCAAGGCGAACCATCCGGTCGAGTTCATGGCGGGCGTGATGAACTGCGATATCCACCTGACCGACAAGCTGGGCGTCTATTTTCAGGAAGTGAAAAAGGGTCTCGGGATCGACTATATCCCGCCCTGTGTGAACCGCAGCAAGGCGACGTTTGACGTCAAGGACCAGAAACTGGTCTATGCGCTGGGCGCGCTCAAGAATGTCGGCGTCGAGGCAATGAAGCTGATCGTCGAAGGGCGCGGGGAGCGTGAATTTGTTAACCTATTCGATTTCGCCCGCCGCTGTGATCTGAAACGCATCGGCAAGCGACCGCTGGAAATGCTGGCGCGGGCAGGGGCGTTCGATGTGCTCGACCCCAACCGCCGCCGCGTGCTGATGAGCATTGATGCGCTGACCAGCTATTCGGCGGCGATCCACGACCAGAAATCCTCCAATCAGGTCTCGCTTTTTGGTGAGGCGGGTGATGACCTGCCCGAGCCGCGCCTGATCGGCGGTGACGACTGGCTGCCTGCGGAACGGCTGGCCGAGGAATTCAAGGCGATCGGGTTCTACCTT
>CAXQAV010000386.1:0-3923 GCA_964221795.1 Luminiphilus sp.
CGGCGTGTTCACTGTGGGCAGTTGTCCCCAGCAGTTAAAGTCGTTGCGGTTGATCACACCCTTGGCACCCAGCGACATGACAAAGTCACGCTTGCTTTCGTCGCTGATGACGCCAATCGCATTGGCACCGGCTGTGTTGATCAATTGGATCGCATAGGACCCCAGACCACCGGACGCACCCCAGACCAGCACGTTCTGGCCGGGCTTGAGGTCATGTGGCTCGTGACCGAACAGCATGCGGTAGGTGGTGGCGAGCGTCAGTGTGTAGCAGGCGCTTTCTTCCCATGTCAGGTGCTGCGGGCGCGGCATCAACTGCTGCGACTGGACGCAGGTAAACTGAGCGAAAGACCCGTCAGGTGTCTCGTAACCCCAGATACGTTGGCTGGGAGAGAACATCGGATCACCGCCGTTGCATTCCTCGTCGTCGCCGTCGTCCTGGTTGCAGTGGATGACAACCTCGTCACCGACTTTCCAGCGGCGGACCTTGTCACCGACAGCCCAGACGATGCCGGCAGCATCCGAACCGGCGATGTGGAATTCTGCGCCATGGACATCAAAGGGGCTGATCGGCTGGCCCAGACCTGCCCAGACGCCGTTGTAGTTGACGCCTGCGGCCATCACCAGAACCAGAACCTCGTTGCTGTCAGGCTGCGGACAGGCGACGACTTCCTGCTGGAAAGCCTGCTCTGGCTCACCATGACGTTCGCGACGGATGGTCCAGGCGTGCATCTGCGCAGGGACATGACCCAAAGGAGGCATTTCACCCACGGCATAGAGATCTTTTTGCGGCGCGTTGTAGGTCGTTGCCGGTGCAGTTTGGTCCAGGGCCATCTTCATCTCCATCACTTAGGATCCAGTGTTTCGCCGCGCCGCAGAATCGACGCCTCTGGACACTGGATATGCGACGGCAGGGTAACTTTGCAACCCTCCAAAAGACTTTTTTGTAATTTAATTACTCTGCGGCCGCAGCAATTTCCTCATTTTCTTCTGCACCTGCATTGAAATGGTGGGCAATGGAGTTGGCATAGAAGGTCAGAATGGGCTGTCCGAGCGGGGTCACCGCAACCGCCTCATCGGATTCGGTGATCAGTTTCCGCCCCCGCAGTCTGCTGATCGCGTCGTCCACCACCTCGTCCGGCTTGCGGCGCGGGCACGGCAGGCGGCGTTCGGTGAGGAACTGGATGTCACGCCTCACCGAGGCTTCCAGATCGGCCCGGCTGATCTCGCCCGCCATCAGCACAGTCCGCGCCACAAGAGGCACGCCCAGCACAGGCGTCACATCCGCGATCCGCTGCATCAACTCATGCGCAATCGCCTCGGTCAGATCGCTGCCACCTTCGGCATGGAATTTTGACAACTCCAGCGGTTCGCCAAAGCTGACAGACGCGGTCCCGAAACCACGGAACCTTCCCGTCAACCGGAGCCCCAGATGGCGCAGCACTTGCTTGGCGACCGATCCCCACGAGGGCTTGAAGCGCCGTGTGCCGGACTGGTCAGCGGCGATCAGGATCGTGTCTTCGAGCACACGGTCGTAGTTGATCGCAACGGGCACAAAGATCACCTCGCGGCGGTCCGGATCGAAATCGTCGATGATGTAGTTGAGCAAACCCATCCTTGGCGGGGCCAGAAGTCCGTTCAGGCTGAGACCGCCTTCGGGGAACACAGCCTGGCTCACACCACCGCGCGTTGCCATCTGCACATAGCGCGCAAGTACCTTGCGATACAGGTTGCCGCGCGATTTGCGGCGGATAAAGAAGGCACCCATCATGCGGATCAGCGGGGCCAGCGGCCAGACCCGCGCCCACTCGCCCACCGCATAGGACAGCGCCCCTGCACGTGCCGCCAGATAGGTCACGAGGACATAATCCATGTTGCTGCGGTGGTTCATCACAAAAACCACTGTCGCGTTCGGATCAATCTCGGTCAGGCGCTTGCGGTCGAAAGTGCCCAGCTTGATCCGGTAGAGCGATTTCGACAGCCAGCGCGCCAGCCGGATGCCAATCCCGAAATAGGCCGTCGCCGAAAAGGACGGCACAATTTCGCGCGCATAGTGGCGGGCCTTTTCGAAAGCCACGTTTTCGGGGATGCCCTCCTTGAGGGCATGTTCGACAATCGCCTCAGTCACCTGCGGGTCATAGATCAGCCGTTGGATCATGTCATAGCGACGGGCCAGTTTGAACGGCTCGATCGGGCGTTGCAGACGCTGGTTGAGCTTGGCAATCACACGCTCCGCCCGTTTGCGGAAGAACCAGCGGACGGACGGGAACAGGAAATGGGACGCGAAAGTCACCGCGGCAAAGAGGATGATCAGGATAAATGCCCAGAGCGGCATCGAGACCGTTTGCGTCATGGCCAGAAAGTGACAGGGAAAGAACGCAAGGTAAATCCCGCCATGCCGCAATGCAGCGAATTGACAGCGCCATAAAATTTCCGATAATAACCCCTAAAGCGCAATTTAATTGCGCACATTGATTCAGGAGACCGCCCCATGTCACAGACGCAGAAAGACCGCCCATGGCTGTTCCGCACCTATGCGGGCCACTCGACCGCTGCGGCATCCAATGCGCTCTATCGCGGCAACCTTGCCAAAGGGCAGACGGGGCTTTCCGTCGCTTTCGATCTGCCGACGCAAACCGGCTATGACAGCGATCACGTGCTGGCCAAGGGCGAGGTCGGCAAGGTCGGCGTGCCGGTCAGCCATCTGGGCGACATGCGCGCGCTCTTTAACCAGATCCCGCTGGACCAGATGAACACCTCCATGACGATCAACGCGACGGCCCCTTGGCTGCTGTCTCTTTATATTGCTGTGGCCGAGGAACAGGGTGCGGATATTTCTGCCCTGCAAGGGACTGTGCAGAACGACATCATCAAAGAATACCTGTCGCGCGGCACCTATATCTGCCCGCCTGAACCGTCGCTCCGCATGATCACGGACGTCGCCGCGTATACCCGCGAGCATTTGCCCAAATGGAACCCGATGAACGTCTGCTCCTATCACTTGCAAGAGGCAGGGGCGACGCCGGAAGAAGAACTCGCCTTTGCGCTCGCCACCGCAACCGCCGTTCTGGACGACCTGAAGGGCAAAGTGCCGCCTGAGAACTTCCCCGAACTGGTCGGGCGCATCTCGTTCTTCGTGACTGCCGGCATCCGTTTCGTCACCGAGCTTTGCAAGATGCGCGCTTTCGTCGAGCTTTGGGATGAGATCTGCGAAACCCGTTATGGCGTCGAAGACCCGAAATACCGCCGCTTCCGTTATGGTGTGCAGGTCAACTCGCTCGGCCTGACCGAACAGCAGCCCGAAAACAACGTCTACCGTATCCTTCTGGAAACCCTTGCGGTCACATTGTCCAAGAAAGCCCGCGCCCGCGCCGTGCAACTGCCCGCATGGAACGAAGCGCTCGGCCTGCCCCGCCCGTGGGACCAGCAGTGGTCGCTCAGGATGCAACAGATCCTCGCCTATGAAACCGACCTGCTGGAGTTCGACGACCTCTTCGATGGCAACCCTGCCATTGACCGGAAGGTGACTGAGTTGAAGGAGGGCGCGCGCGCCGAGCTGGCCCAGATCGAAGGGATGGGCGGCGCGAAGAACGCGATTGCCTACATGAAGTCCCGTCTGGTCGAAAGCAACGCGGCCCGCATCGCCAGTATCGAAAAGGGCGAAACCATCGTCGTCGGCGTCAACAAATGGCAGGCGTGCGAACCATCGCCGCTGACCGCCGGTGATGACGCGATTATGGTTTCCGATCCGGAAGCCGAGGCGGACCAGCTCCGCTGCCTTTCACAATGGAAGGCAAACCGTGATCCAGAAGCCGTGGTCGCAGCCCTGACCGCACTCCGCGCCGCCGCCAAAGACGGCAGCAACATCATGCCGCCTTCAATCGCCTGCGCCCGAGCGGGTGTCACCACTGGCGAATGGGCCGATG
>CAXQAV010000387.1:0-4928 GCA_964221795.1 Luminiphilus sp.
GCGCGGTTCGTGATTGCGCGCACGCATTAGGAAGGGTCGCCATGTCAGACCGCCCGCATACGCCCGTTCTGGATCGGGTCAAAACGCCCGTCGACATGAAGGGGCTGACCGACCGCGACCTGCGCCAGCTTGCCGATGAGCTGCGGGCCGAGACGATCTCGGCAGTGTCGGAAACCGGCGGGCACCTCGGGGCCGGTCTGGGCGTGGTCGAGATGACCGTCGCTCTGCATGCTGTCTTTGACGCGCCCAAGGACAAGATCATCTGGGACGTGTCCCACCAGTGCTATCCGCACAAGATCCTGACAGGCCGCCGCGACCGTATCCGCACCCTGCGGCAGGAAGGCGGGCTTTCGGGCTTCACCAAACGTTCGGAAAGCCCCTATGACCCGTTCGGCGCGGCCCATTCCAGCACTTCGATCTCTGCTGCGCTCGGCTTTGCAGTGGCCCGTGATCTGGGCGGTGAGGGCGGCGATGCGATTGCCATTATCGGTGACGGTTCCATGTCTGCGGGTATGGCCTATGAGGCGATGAACAACGCGGGCCATCTGGGCAAGCGCCTGATCGTGATCCTCAACGACAACGAGATGTCGATTGCGCCGCCGACCGGTGCGATGTCGTCCTATCTGTCACGCCTCTATGCGGGCGAGCCGTTTCAGGAGTTCAAGGCGGCGGCCAAGAGCGCCGTATCACTCCTTCCCGAGCCTTTACGAGAAGGGGCCAAACGCGCGAAGGATATGCTCAAGCATATGACCGTGGGCGGAACGTTGTTCGAGGAACTGGGTTTCGACTATGTCGGCCCCATCGACGGGCATGATATGGAGCAGCTGCTGTCTGTCCTGCGCACGGTCAAGGCGCGCGCCGACGGCCCGATCCTGATCCATGCGATCACCAAAAAGGGCAAGGGTTATGCCCCTGCCGAGTTTGCCGATGACAAGGGTCACGCAACCGCGAAATTCGATGTGGTGACGGGCAAGCAGAAGAAGGCTCCGAGCAACGCACCCAGCTATACTTCGGTGTTTTCGGAAACACTGTGCAAACTGGCGGCTGAAGACAGCAAGATCTGCGCAGTGACAGCCGCGATGCCGGATGGCACGGGGCTCGCGCGGTTCATGCAGCGCTATACCAGCCGTTGCTTCGACGTGGGTATTGCCGAGCAACATGCCGTGACATTCAGTGCGGGTCTCGCAGCAGGCGGCTTGCGTCCGTTCTGTGCGCTCTATTCGACCTTCCTGCAGCGAGGCTACGATCAGGTGGTCCATGATGTGGCGATCCAGCGCCTGCCCGTCCGCTTTGCGATTGACCGCGCGGGGCTGGTCGGGGCTGACGGGGCGACCCATGCGGGCTCGTTTGACGTGGCCTATCTGGCGAACCTGCCCGGTTTTGTGGTGATGGCCGCTGCCGACGAGGCCGAGCTGGTGCGCATGGTCGCCACCGCTGCCGCGCATGACGAGGGTCCGATTGCCTTCCGCTTCCCCCGTGGCGAGGGCGTCGGCATCGAGATGCCCGAAAACCCCGAACTGCTGGAAATCGGCAAGGGCCGCATGATCCGCGAGGGGTCACGGGTGGCGATCCTGTCCTTCGGGACGCGGTTGCAGGAAGCGCAGAAAGCCTGTGAAGCCCTTGAGGCCAAGGGGATCACCCCGACGCTGGCCGATGCGCGCTTTGCCAAGCCGCTGGACCGCGAGATGATCCTGAAACTGGCGACAACGCATGAGGCACTGATCACCGTCGAAGAGGGTGCCGTAGGTGGTTTCGGCTCCCATGTGGCGCAGCTACTGGCCGACGAAGGCGTGTTTGATCACGGGCTGAAGTTCCGCTCGATGGTGCTGCCCGATATCTTCATCGATCAGGCGAGCCCCAAGGCGATGTATGATGTGGCAGGCATGAACGCGGAACACATCGAGGCCAAAGTGCTGGAGGCACTTGGCGTTGCGGTGATGGAGAAGCGGGCCTAGCCCTGTCTTGACCCCCACGGCCCGCAGGCCGTGGGGCATGTCGCTAATGCGCGTTGCTGAACACGTTCCAGGCGAAGAGGATCACGCCCAGAAGGACCAGCAATTCGGTGATTGGCGCAATCGGGAACATCGCTGCCTCCGCGACCATGCCGGCCAGCATCAGGAACAGCATTGTGTTCAGTACCACCGCGCCGACCGCGTGCAGCCAGAAATGGAGACTGGCGAGCCGCGAGTCAGCCATGGCCGGAAAGGCCTTATAGGTCAGCGCAAAGATCGCGGACAGCGTAAAGCCAAGCAGATTGATGTGGGCGTGACTGACAGCCAGCGTGTGATCGCCCGATCCACCCATATAGCTGCCAATCGTGATCCCCACGATCAGAAACAGCGATGCCAGAACCAGAAAGTTGCGAGATACGTTCATCATTCCCTCCCGAATATACGTTCCCTGAGGGGCACTATATCACGGAAACGTGACCGGGCGTGTAACGGGCTTTGGGCCGATTTCACAGCCTTCGCCAAGGCGGGTGGCCTAATGCCGCTCTTCTAGCTTTTTCTCGATTGCGGCCAGTTTCGCCAGCACCTCGTCTCGGTAGCTGTCGGTCGCGGCATTGGTTTCCTCCGCATGCGCGTCCTGCATCGAGTTTACGATCAGACCCACGAGCAGGTTCACCACGGCAAAGGTCGTCACCATGATGAAGGGGACAAAGAAGGCCCATGCGTAGGGGTAGATCTCCATCACAGGGCGCACGATCCCCATCGACCAGCTTTCCAGCGTCATGATCTGGAAGAGCGAATAGCCCGAGCGGCCAAGCGTGCCGAACCATTCGGGGAAGGCGTCGCCGAAAAGCTTGGTCGCCATGACCGCCCCGATGTAAAAGACGATCCCCATCAGGAGGAAGACCGACCCCATGCCTGGCAGCGCGGTCACAAAGCCTTCGACCACGCGGCGCAGCGATGGGACAACCGAGATGACCCGCAGCACTCGCAGGATGCGCAGCGCCCGCAGCACCGACAACCCGCCGTTGCCGGGGATCAGCGACACACCGACGATCACGAAATCAAAGATGTTCCAACCCGAGCGGAAGAACCGCCCACCATAGGCAAAGAGCTTCAAGAGAAGTTCGGCCACAAAGATCGCAAGGCAGAGGCGGTCAAGCGCAAGGATCACGCCACCTGCCGCCGCCATGATGCTTTCGGATGTCTCCATCCCCAGAATGACAGCGTTGAAGACAATCACCGCAACGATGAAGTTGCGCACGCGGGCAGTTTCAAGAAAGGCGGTGGTCTTTTCGCGGAGTGTCATCACAAACCCTTGTCTGGTCCGGCCTTCGTATGGAGCGGATCACTGCTGCCGACAAGCGGTGATCGGGACGTAAGGTTTCACTGGACCGAAATGCGCAGAGAATTGCATGCTCTGCCCAGAAAGTGAGCGCCATATGTCCCTGTCCCCCCGTTTGATCTTCCGCTGGATCGCCTTTCTGCTGGCGGCCGGCTACTGCATCCGTACGCTTGTTTTCGGCGGCTGGGATACCTTCGGAGGCCCGTTCCGGTTTCTGACGGTCTGGGCGCTGTTCTTTTCGTTCTTCACCTTCAGCCGGATGATGGCGCTGGAGGAAGGGCGCAGCACGAAACGCTGGGACGGCTTTGTGTGCATGACGGCTGTGCTCAATACGATGGTGGTGTTCCTTTACTGGCGGCTTTATTTCGCGGACCCCACCTCGGTCACCAGCGACGGCCAGCTCAACGCCTGGCATCTTGAGCTCTATATGCATCTGCTCGGTCCGGTTCTGCAGGTGGTGGATACGATCTTTGTCCACCGCAGTTATCGCCGTCTGCTGCCTGCGATCGGCTGGCTGGTCGGGGTCATCGCCACTTTCGTCGCGCTTTCCGAACTGGTCTGGCAACCGCTGAACAGCACACCTGCGGGGCTGGTGACCAGCGGGTTGCCCTATCCGTTCCTGAACAATCTCGAATTCGGTGAACGCGTCGTCTTTTACGCCACGAATTTCGTGACCGCCTTCGCCATTCTGTTGCTCTACGCCGGCATCGCCTGGGTGGTCAGGCGCCGATCTCCTGCGCCAGTAGCGCCCTGAGACCGGCCTTGTAGTCGGGATAGAGCAGCTCCACGCCCAACTCGTCCTTGATCCGGTCGTTTCGGACCTTCTTGCTTTCGCCATAAAAGCTGCGGGCCATGGGCGTCATTTCTGCGGTTTCAAAATCTTCCGCTGGCGGGACAGGCAGGCCGAGCAGTTCGGCCGCATAGGCGATGACGTCTTCGGGTGGCGCAGGATCATCGTCACAGACGTTATAGGCAGCACCGGGATTGGGCCGCTTGATCGATGCGGCAAGGACGCGGGCGATATCGGCCACATGGGTCCGGCTGAAGACCTGGCCCTCTTTGATGATCCGCCGTGCAGTCCCGTTGCGCACTTTCGCGAAAGGCCCGCGCCCCGGGCCATAGATCCCCGCAAGACGGAAGATATGCAGCGGCAGGTCAGGGATACTGGCCCAGTCGGCCTCGGCCTCCATGCGGGCGACGCCGCGTTTGGTGGCAGGGGTCAGCGGCGTGGCCTCGTCGACCCAACCGCCGTCGTGATCGCCATAGACACCTGTGGTGGAAAGATAGCCGACCCATTCATACTGTCCGGCGCGTTTCGCGATCTCGTCGCGCAGTTCGGCCAGGACGGGGTCGCCGTCTTCATCCGGTGCCGCAGAGATCAGGATATGCGTGGCGGCATTCAGCGCGGGGATCATGTCGGCACCGGGCCAGATCCGCGGCTCGATTCCTTCGTTCATCAGGCGGGGGGCTTTGTCGTCGGACCGTGTGGTCCCGATAATCCGCCAGTCCTGTCGCAAAAGGATCCGCGACAGCGCGCGCGCCGAATAGCCGTGGCCGAAGGAGAGAAGCGTCTTGGTCATAAGCTAGGTCGTGCCTTATCGCTTGTGAAAGCGCAAGCCTGTGCTAGCGTTTCA
>CAXQAV010000388.1:0-2913 GCA_964221795.1 Luminiphilus sp.
GTTCTTCGGGGCAGGTACTTCGACCGCGCGGGGTGCGAGGTTGCCGAGATCTTCTACGGTATGGCCGAGTTCGGTGATGGCTTCGGCAAGGCCGGCGGTGCGGTAGGCGTCAGGTCCCATCAGACAGCCGCGGCGGCGTTTGCCACAGTCGACGGGGGCGCCAATCAGGATGCAGTGTTTTTGTGTCATACCCCAAGATTGCCCGAATGCGCGGATGGTGGAAGCCCGCATTTCGTGCAATATGGGCAACAACTGATCAATTTGGATAGTCAGTATGGACGATTTGGACAGCCGCTTGATCGCGGCACTCAAGCGGAACGGGCGGGCCTCTTTGTCCGAGCTTGCGGGGATTCTCGGAGTGACGCGCAGAACCGTGCGGGTGCGGCTCGAACGGTTGCAGCAGGGTGGCGAGATCGCTGGGTTTACCGTGCTTACACGCTCCGATGTGCGGCCTGATCCGGTCCGCGGCTTGATGATGCTAGAAATCGCCGGACGGGGCGCCGACAAGGTGATGAAACACCTGCAGCGCCTCCCCGAGTTGCGTGCGGTTCATTCGACAAACGGCACATGGGATCTGATCGCCGAAATAGGAACAGATACGCTGGAGCACTTCGATCAGGTGCTGACCGCGATCCGGCGGCTGGAAAGCGTTACGCGGTCAGAGACAAACCTGCTGCTCTCAACGCGCCGATAGGCGGGCGGCCATGATCCAGGCGATGACCAGAAGGAACGAAAAAAGCGCGTTCCACGATGGCATCGAGAGGGTGAACAGCTCCCAGCTGACCTGATCGCACATGATCACGCGCGGTCCCTCGACGGCGAGGAGGTCCATGCCGCTCAGCCCTTCAAGGCTCCCGCCGCCGGTGCAACTTGTCGGACCTTCGAACCAGTCGCGCTCGACGCCTGTGTGATAGACACCGATCACGGCTGTGGTGAGCGCGGAAAGTCCGCCGAGCACGGGCAGGACAACACCCCTGAACCGAAGTGCCAGCACGGCTATCACGATCGCAACCATATGCGGCCATCGCTGCCAGTAGCACATCGCACAAGGCGGGTAGCCGAAAGCCTGAAACATATAGGCGACACCCAGTAGGGCCGCAGAACCGCCGCCCGCGATCATCACCCAGAAATTGCGTGTCATACTAACCCCAGCAAAGCAAATCCGCCGATCAATAGGACGCAGAAGATCACGAAGACAAGCCCCAGACGCCGCTCGATGAAATCACGAATTGGTGCGCCGAAATAATACAGCAAAGTCGCCACGAGGAAGAATCGTAGGGCCCGCGCAAAGATCGACGAGCCAATGAAGACGGGCAGGGACAGCCCTGTCACGCCCGAGGCGATGGTGATCACTTTGAACGGCAGGAAGGTCACGCCTGCAATCACCACAGCCCAGGCGCCGTATTGGTTAAAGACCTGAGCCATCTCGGCAAAACTGGCATCCTTGCCGTAAAATTCGAGGATCGGGCGCCCGACGCTCTCCATCAGTTGCGCGCCAATGAAATAGCCGAAAAGGCCGCCTGCGACAGAGGCAACCGTCGCGATGCCTGCGATCAGAAAGGCGCGCGACGGGCGGGCGATGATCATAGGGATCATCAGCACATCGGGCGGGATCGGAAAAAATGAGGACTCGACAAATGATACGATCGCCAGCGCCCACAGGGCGTGAGGCGACTGCGCAAGCGAGATCGTCCAATCATAAAGTCGGCGAAGCATCAGCGGTCCTTCAAAGTTGCATCCTTAGGCCACGCAACGCAGATGCGGTCAAGACGGAACACCCCCCCTTGTGACGCCGCAAATCGCGATTGACGCGCCGCAAGCACAGCTTTAGGAGATGCGTCGGACCGATGTGGCGGAATGGTAGACATATTGGTGCTACTTTTTCGCATCTAACTGCTATTTTTAATCCGCAACTTAAACGGGCCGGATTGGAACTCCATCTGGGTCAATGTTTGGCGGCCATTCGAGATTTCGTAGCGTAATACGCCAGATATTTGAGAGATATACAGAGGTGAAAGATGGCGCGGACCATCTGTGACAGTATAGTCAATGTCGCATGTCAAAAGGCTTTCCTCGTTTGACATACCTGCCGGAGCCAGAGTCACAACTCGCCTACCGTCATAGATGTGAATAGTCTCTGGGCAGCCATTTGCCGATATTATTTCCTTAATGGCTAAGACTGGATCAACTACTAGCTCGGAAACGAGGGAAGGGTCCGAGAGATCAGTACGTTCTGATAGGGGGCTAACGACAGTATCCCAAACCTGTCCTTGGTGGTGAAGGAATGAAATCCAGCGCGTTTTACGAGACGAAGCACTTTCCCCAAGATACTGTCTAATGGGGATTCCCTGGTCCGATCGAACTTCGCGAGAGGTGCCAACAAAGGTCCCATCAAAAACTCCAATTGGAGTGTTGTCCAATGTTAGGTGCAACGTTCCGTTGTTTCCGTCATCAATGTAGCTCAGGGTTCCAAGCGTTCTGGCACCGAGCATGACGTCAAATGATTGAGCGGTCGCAAATATTGGCCACGCTGACGTCAGGATAAGAACCAATAGACGGTTTATGTGAGTTATCAGCTGCAGCAATAATCTGTTCGATCCGAAGTGTCGCACGAAGTACCAAAATGCCATTCAGTTAAAAT
Organism: Luminiphilus sp.; assembly: GCA_964221795.1. Taxonomy (GTDB): domain Bacteria; phylum Pseudomonadota; class Alphaproteobacteria; order Rhodobacterales; family Rhodobacteraceae; genus Yoonia. The sequence goes on from CAXQAV010000388.1 coordinate 2,642, forward strand.
CTGAGCCGATAAGCGATGCAAATGCTACCTTGTCAGTGAATACATGTGCAAAAGGCTACTTCGTCACGCATAACGGTCCTTGTCCTGGAAACACAGGGGGTTCAGATCGCAGAAGAAAGAAACCTGAATTTTTTATGTTGCCAATATGGGTGGCTACCGACCCTGAGAAATCCCTCGGCTTATAATTGAAATGCCCCATCTGAATTGGTCCACCGTTATGATTAAGAAACGGAGGACAGAGAATGGCAAACAAGCGGCACAAGCCCGAGGAA
>CAXQAV010000389.1:0-3671 GCA_964221795.1 Luminiphilus sp.
AGTCGAGGAAGGCCTGCGCATTCGCGTCGATGTTGTCTGCACGGTTGTAGAGATACATGCGGCGGCTCAGTTCGTATTCTTCGGTCTTGGCCGAGAAAGCGTCTGGCTGGGTTGCAATGCCGCATTCGTTCAGCAGCTGGACCGGTTGTGCACCACGCTGGAACGCAAAGCCGAGGTAGCCGATGGCGTTGCGGTCGTGGAACATTACGTTGGACATGGCCTGATCGTCTTCGGCAACACCTGCGACAGGGACTGGCGGACGTTCTTCACCAAAGACATACGACATGAAGTAGTCGTAGTTTGCGGTGTTCGGCGCATAGGAGATCACGTTGATCGGACGGTCTTCGCCGCCAAGTTCGCTCCAGTTGTCGATCTGGCCCGAGAAGATCCCGGCCAGTTGTTCCTGCGACAGCTGCTGAACCGGGTTAGAGCTGTGCGTCACGACGACCATAGAGTCGACCGCGATGATACGCTCTTGTTCAGGGCTGACCATGCTGCCTGCATCGTCGGCGCGCAGTGCGCGGGCTTCGTCCTGTGTGATGCGGCGTGCGGACATGCCGATCATCGCTTCTTTGTTCAACAGGGCCTGGAAGGCCTCGTCATCGCTTGTGGCCGAGACAAGGTAGGTACCGATTTCGTCGCCGAAACCACCGTCGTCGATCAGAGTCGCAATAGACTCGCCGGCGGCGGTGTTGTTGATTTCGGCATCTGCATCCAGCGATGCAGCAAAGCCGGTCATCAGCAGGGGCATCATCCCCAGACCAATGGCGTCAGAGCCGGTGATAACCACGTCGGCATCAGCAGTCTCGAAGGTCGGACAGGCCGCGCCTTCACAGATCACGCTGCTGGCCGCGATGCGCAGGTCACCCAGCGCGGTCCGCAGAACGTATGTGTCGTTTTCGAATGCAATGAACTGGCCTGTCACGTTAATCGTGCCGTCGGTGGATGCCAGTGTTACTTCCTGAGCCATCGCGGTGGACGGCAGCAAGAACGCAGAGGCCAGCGCAATTGCGGCCGCAGACGTCTTGAGTTCTTTCTTGAGCTTAATTGCCAAAGTCTTCTCTCCTCTATCGTTTCAGAGCCTTCCCGGACTCTTCACACGTGACCGTTTGGGGGCGGTCCTAGGTGTTCCCCCACCTGCACCACGCAAAATCACAGATGGAAACAAACACGCGAATTTGGGGCAAATTGTGTCGAGAGAATGTTGCTTTTGTAGAAAAGTAGCCCGTTCGGGTATGTTTTGGCCCAAAGGGAGGGTCTGTGACGGCCTTGGGCTTTCCTGAGGCAGACAACGGAGAATCATTGAGCACCTGCCCGCCGTGCCATGAGTCGCCGCGCGTTCCGCAGGGTCAATCATGCCTCTGTTGACGCCTTACGTGCCGGCAATAAACACTGGCCTTCCGTCGCGTTCTTGCTCATTTTGAGCAGAGCGCCCGCCCAAATGAGAGAAGCGATGCCAGCCAAATATTATGTCCCGACCGGAGGACATCCGTCACAGGAACAGCTCCTGACGGATCGTGCGGTCTTTACCGAGGCCTATGCCGTGATCCCGCGCGGGACGATGCGGGATATCGTCACCAGCTATCTGCCGTTCTGGGACAAGACACGCCTTTGGGTGATTGCCCGCCCGCTCAGCGGCTTTGCCGAGACATTCTCGCACTACATCATGGAAGTGCAGCCCGGTGGTGGGTCGGAGACGCCCGAAACGGATGCGACGGCGCAGGGGGTGCTGTTTGTGGTGGAGGGTGCAGCGACCCTGACAATTGATGGCGTCACCCATGACATGCGTGAGGGCGGCTATGCCTATCTGCCGCCTGCCGCCAAATGGTCGCTCGCCAACCGCGGGCAGGACGTGCTGCGGTTCCACTGGATCCGCAAAGCCTCTGAAGCGGTTCCCGGTCTTGATCACCCCGAACCGATTGTGACCAACGAACAGGAAATCGCGCCGACCGTCATGCCCGATACGGATGGCAAATGGGCGACGACGCGTTTTGTCGATCCCGCCGATCTGCGTCACGATATGCATGTGACGATTGTCACCTTTGAACCCGGTGCGGTGATCCCTTTTCTCGAGACCCATGTGATGGAACACGGGCTCTATGTGCTGGAGGGCAAAGCGGCCTACCGGCTCAATACCGATTGGGTCGAGGTCGAGGCCGGAGATTACATGTGGCTGCGCGCCTTCTGTCCGCAGGCCTGTTATGCCGGCGGGCCGGGCAAGTTCCGTTACCTGCTCTACAAGGACGTCAACCGCCACATGAAGCTGACGCTGCGCTAAAGGCCGCGCAGCGCCTGATATCATCAGGCCGCGCTGCGCTGTGAGAGCGTGGCGCTGGCATACGCGTTCAGCACCGGTGCCAGTTCGGGGTCCTGCGCAGAAAGGTGCAGAGTGGCCTCCAGCATGCCGGCCTTTGAACCGCAGTCAAAGCGCGTGCCAGAGAACCCGAAACCCGTGATCGGGCGCGTGGCGGCTTCGCGTGCGATGGCGTCAGTCAACTGGATTTCACCGCCAGCGCCGGGTTTCTGGGTGCTGAGCGCGTCAAAGATGTCGTGGTCCAGCACATAGCGGCCAATCACTGCCATCCGCGAAGGTGCGTTTTCGGGCGTTGGTTTTTCCACCATGCTGCGCGCGCGGGTCACACGGCCCTCTTGCGAGATCACGTCGAGAATGCCGTATTTCGAGACCTCATCGTCTTCGACCGCCATCGTCGCAACCATATGCCCCCCGTCATAGGCCGCGACCATTTCTGACAGGCAGGGCGCGCCGAGGATCAGGTCATCGGGCAGAATGACGGCCACGGCGCCGTCCAGCACATAGTCTTTCGCGCAGAGCACCGCGTGCCCCAGCCCTTTGGGTTTTTTCTGAAGCGTAAAGACCACGTCATCAACACCGGGGTGCAGGGCCGCCTCTTTCAATTCCTCCGCGATATCGTCCTTTCCGCGGGCCTCGTCGATGGCATATTGGATCAGCGGTGTGTCGAGGACCGGCAGAAGCTCTTTCGGGGTGGCTTTGGTCGCGGGCAGAAAGCGCGTGCCAAGACCGGCGACGGGAAAGATTGCGGTGCGTACTGGGCGTGTCATTGGTGTTACCTTCTTCTTGTTTTCTAGGAGCATGTGGATGAGCCGATCGCGTCAGGCGACCGCCGGTCGTGCTGCGGCGCTGCCAAGGGGCAGCGAGCCGGGACGCCAGTTGTTGATGTCGTCGGCCTTGACCGCCTTGCGCAGGCTTTTCATGCGGCGCTTGCGTTCCAGCGGAGCCATCGACAGGGCATTGATGATCGCGCTGTCCATCGCGCGGTGCGAGAACGGGTTCGTCGTGACGGCATCGTGCAACTGCACGGCGGCACCTGCAAATTCCGACAGGACAAGCACCCCGTCTTCATCAAACCGCGAGGCGACAAATTCCTTACAGACAAGATTCATGCCGTCCGCCAGTGGCGTGATCCAGGCGATATCGGCGGCGCGGTAGTAGGCAACCAGTTTTTCCAGCGGGATTGCACGGGATATCAGCGTGACCGGCTGCCAGTCGAAGGTGCCGAAGCGGCCGTTGATCCGGCCTGCCGCCTCTTCGATTTCGGCCTGCACCTCGGCATAGACCTTCATATTGCGGTTCGCGGAGACCGAGATCTGCATCAGCCTCAGCTTTTGATCGCGCAGTTTCGGGTTGGCTT
>CAXQAV010000390.1:0-3482 GCA_964221795.1 Luminiphilus sp.
TGGCCTTGCGGTAGTGGTGCAACAAGGCACCCGGCTCGTCTTCCTGCACGGCGGCGGCCAGATGCAGATGTTCGGACGAGACAGGCAGCCAAGGCCTGGCCGATGAAAAACCGCCGTTCTGATTGCTGGCCTCCCAAACCATGGGGGTGCGGCAACCGTCGCGGCCTTTGAATTCGGGCCAGAACTCGATGCCATAAGGGTCCTGCAGGTCCTCAAAAGCGACATCGGCCTCGGGCAGACCGAGTTCCTCGCCTTGATAGAGGCAGACAGACCCGCGCAGGCACATGATCAGGGTGGCAAACATGCGTTGCGCAGCCGGTGTCAGGTTCCAGCGGCTCGTGTGCCGGACAACGTCATGGTTCGAGAACGCCCAGCAGGCCCAGCCTTCAGCGGCTTTCTCATCGACCTGTCCCATGACATCGACGATCCGCGCAGCTGTCGGCTGGTCGGCAGCAAGAAATTCGAAGGCATAGCACATCTGCATCAGATCATCGCCAGCGGTATACTGGCCCATGATCTCCAGCCCGCGCTGCGCGTCTCCGACCTCGCCCACAGCAGCCGCACCGAACGGTTCCATCACCGCGCGCAGCTTGCGCAGGAAGTCGAGGTTTTCCGGCTGGTTCTTGTCGTAGAGATGTTCCTGATGGTTGTAGGGATTGACCGAAGGCGCAATCGTCGCGTTGCGCATTTCCTTAGGCAGCGGCGGGTTGTCCCGCAACTGCTTGTCATGGATGTAGAAATTGATCGTATCCAGACGGAAGCCATCACAGCCGCGGTTCAGCCAGAAACGGGCAACGTCCAGCAGGGCCTCCTGCACTTCGGGCTCGTGGAAGTTCAGGTCAGGCTGGGACGTCAGGAAGTTGTGCAGATAGTATTGCTCGCGCCGCGAGTCCCACTGCCAGGCCGATCCGCCAAAAATGGAAAGCCAGTTGTTCGGCGGCGTGCCGTCCGGCTTGGGATCAGACCAGACATACCAGTTGGATTTCGGGTTATCACGGTTCGCGCGGCTTTCGGCAAACCAAGGGTGCTGGTCGCTGGTGTGGCTCAGCACGAGGTCGATCATCACGCGGATGCCCAGACGATGAGCTGTATCCACAACCGCATCGAAATCCGCGAGCGAACCGAACATCGGATCTACGTCGCAATAGTCGCTCACGTCATAGCCGAAGTCCTTCATCGGCGACATGAAGAAGGGCGATATCCAGATCGCATCCACCCCGAGCGAGGCGATATAGGGCAGACGCTGCACGATGCCCAGAAGGTCGCCCACACCGTCGCCGTTGCTGTCCTGATAACTGCGCGGATAGATCTGGTAGATCACCGCACCGCGCCACCAGTCCTTGTCCATGGCCAATTCAGTGTTTGTGGCCAACGCCATAGTCATTCGCTTCTTCCTAGTTGAGTGGCGGCCCCGATGCTTGCCCGGTGCCTGTCCAAGTTTACTTCACTGAGCCGGCCAGCAGACCGCGCACGAGATATTTCTGCATCGCAAAGAAAACCGCCAGCGGCACCGCAATCGACACAAAGGCCGAGGTTGCGAGGATCTCCCAGTCGCCACCGCGTGTGCCGAGCAATTCCACGATCTGCTTGGTCATCACGGTTGTCTGACCCGATGCGTCGATCAGGAACACCAGCGCCACAAGCAGGTCGTTCCATGTCCAGAGGAACTGGAAGATTGCAAAGGACGCGAGCGCAGGGAAGGACAGCGGCAGGATGATCTTGGTGAAGATCTGGAAATCCGACGCCCCGTCCACCTTGGCGTTCTCGATGATCTCACGCGGCAGGGCAACCATGTAGTTCCGCAGAAGGTAAATCGCGAGCGGCAGACCAAAGCCTGTATGGGCGAGCCAGACACCCAAATACCCTTTACCGATGCCGATTGCGTTATGCAGTGACAAAAGCGGGATCAGCGCAAGTTGCAGCGGCACAACCAAAAGACCGACAACCGCCGCAATCAGCAGCGCACGCCCTGGAAAATCCATCCACGCCAACGCATAGGCCGCAAAGGCTGCAATCAGGATCGGAATGATCGTTGCAGGGATCACCACGGTCAGCGTGTTGAAGAACGCTTTGGCCATGCCTTCCGAGTTCCCCTCGTCGAACAGCACGAAGTTGTAGTTCTGCAAGGTAAAGTCAGGCGGTGTCACCACATCCAGAAAGACACGCTGCGCGCGGCCGCTGATCTGGTCATCGTCTCCCTCCCAGACATAAGCGCCATCAGCCTGCAATGTCAGGGTTTCACCATCGCCCAGATCGGCAGTGTCACCAGGCTGGTTTGCACCAAGATCACGGCTGGACGTGCCCCAGCTCAGGAGTTCGCCCTCAAACCCTTCACCGTCGAAGATGTTGCCTTCGACCATGAAGCGTCCGTTGCCGAGATCGAGACGATTGGAGTCGGGATCTGCGACGCGCAACTGCACGGTTTGCTCGGCAGGGAACATCGACGACCACCAGCCGGAGGCCGTGATCTGGTCGCCTGTCCGGAAGGACGAGACAAACAGTCCGAGTGTCGGGAAAAGCCACAGCAGAACCAGCGCGACAACCGAGATATTCAGTGCCCAGACAACTGCGGGCTTTTGTCCTGAAATGCCATCCATCAGCGCATCTCCTTCCGGGCGTTATAGACGTTCCAGACAAGGATCGGCGTTACCATCAGCATGATGATCATCGCCGCGGCAGAGCCCATGCCCCAGTCATTCGCGCGGAACAGTTTGTCGTACATGTAGTTAGCAAGAACCTGCGTCTCCCACTGGCCGTTGGTCATCGCGAAAACGATGTCAAAGACCTTGAGCGTGGCGATCGTGATCGTGGTCCAGACCACAACGATCGTGGACATGATCTGCGGGATCTTGATCTTGAAGAAGATCTGGAACGGGTTGGCGCCGTCGATGATCGCCGCCTCAACCGTCTCTTCAGGAATACCGCGCAGAGCTGCCGACAAGATCACCATGGCAAAGCCGGTCTGGATCCAGATCAGCACGGCCATCAGGAAAAAGTTGTTCCAGAACGGGATCTGCAACCACTGCTGCGGGGTCTCGCCCCCGAAAGTCAGGTAGAGGTGGTTCAGGAGACCGATCTGCGCCACATCCTCGGGACGGGCTTCGTAGATCAGCTTGAAGATAACGGCCGCACCGACGAATGAAATGGCCATCGGCATAAAGACGATGGATTTAGCGATGTTACCCCAGCTCAGACGGTCCGTCAGCTGGGCAGCCAAGAGGCCGAAACCGGTCGCAGCAGCGGGCACGGTGATCAGCCAGAGCACGTTGTTCCACATCGCTTCGCGGAACTTCGGCTCGGCAAACATCTGGGTGTAATTCTCAAACCCGACAAAAGCGTATTCGTTGCCGGGCAGACGCTCGAGGAAACTCAGGCGCAGGGTCGCAAAGACCGGATAAGCCAGATAGAGACCAAGTGCGAGGATCGCGGGCAGCAGGAAAAGCCACGGGCGGATCATATTGGCGCGGTTGATATTCCGCCCC
>CAXQAV010000391.1:0-5710 GCA_964221795.1 Luminiphilus sp.
CTGCCATTCCGACGTCGGGAGCGGGCGATGCAACGTTTTCGCCGAATGCGAAGTTTACAGAAATTCGTTGCCGTTCACGCCTCCGCGTTCAACCCCTTCAACCAGGAACGGAGCCTTTCAAGTCGGAACATCTTCAAGCAGACCCGCTCCGCCGCTCTCGCCGAGTGGCGCGGTCTCTGCGCGGCATAAGAGACAGCATCACTATCCCTGTGGAGACTGGTTAGAGTTGGTCTGACACCACCGCCATGCTATTGTGGGGGTATTGAAACATCGGGGGGAGGACAACATGTCCAACACGCACAAAGGTCAGTGCTTCTGCGGAGCCGTCGAAGTCGAAGTGACCGGGGAACCGGCCGGTATGGGCTATTGCCATTGCGAAAGCTGTCGGTCTTGGTCGGCCGGTCCAGTTAATGCATTCACTCTCTGGGACCCGGACAAGGTCAAGATTGTGAAGGGCGAAGAGTATGTGAGGCAATACAACAAGACCGAAAACAGCGATCGGAAATGGTGCGAAAAGTGCGGTGGACACCTAATGGCAGGGCATCCGGGCCTTGGCCTTACCGATGTCTATGCGGCGGTAATTCCGAGCCTCGAGTTCAAGCCGGGCATTCACGTCAACTACGCCGAAACGGTGCTTCCAATGAAGGACGGCCTACCGAAAATGAAAGACTTCCCCTCCGAATTCGGAGGTTCGGGAGAAACAGTTCCGGAATAGGTTGATCGCCACGCGACAGCCGTCACCCCTGGTGTCATTTCAGCGGTTGGCGGCCTTGTCCCGCATTGCGGACCTTGGCGCCGAGTGCGGCAAGAGCCCGCTCTCCGCCCTAAGCAGGTGTTCACAAAATGTCTTGATTGCTGTGGCGCTCTCCATCTGATCGGACGTTCGCTACGAGAAAATCATTGAGACAAGCTGAGTCGAATGTTCTGAAGGCCAATGCAGAATTTCACATCAAGCGGGCGGAAGAGCCGCCGAACTGTATTCTGCTTTGAGCTCAGCACCCACGTTCTAGCAACCCAACTCTGAAATCACTTGCAGACCACACGGTGCTCAAGTTGCACTACACCTTTTCCCAAGCGTCCTCTAATCATCGATCGTTATTTAGAACAGACATTTTGCCGGAAATGGCGCCCCAAGTTGCGACAAGGTAGGGTACACAATAGGTGAGAAGGATCTTGTTAAGGCTGATCTGTTCTCTAGCGAGGATGGCATCTGCGTGGTTGATACCGACGAGAACGGTGCCAACTACAAGCGCGGTCATCGCAGCTTTTCTGGGTGTTCCTCCGCCAAATGCAAGCTCTGTCAAGTTTCGAAGGTTTTGCTGAGGATTTGGTTCCATACATCTTACTAACCCCTCAGCTTGCTAGGGATCAATTGTCATGGTTCCTCCGCTCTATCAACAAATCGCGCGCAAATATTGCATCTTATTGGTAGTGCAGAGTTGTCTGCATCTTGGCCAGGAGACGCCCTAGCTCCGACGTGCTATCGTATTGGCAAGGATGGCGAGCAGCAGTCCAAGTGTGAAGTATCCGACGATTACCTCGCTGATAACCAGTAGCTCGCCCGCAAGACTGTTGGCCGTCACATCACCATAGCCAAGCGTCGTATAGGTCACCACTGAATAGTAGAATGGGGTGAACCACGTTTGCGCCGAATTCGAATAATCCATGACCTCCCAGCCAAAGCGCATATCTGCGAGATAGATCAGCCCATAAAGCATAGCGATGATCGCTGCATAGAACGCAACTTTGAGCAGGCTGCGTCCGTGATCAATTAGCGCCCAGCCTTTGAAAAGCACAAGTTCGATAAATCGCGTAGCGCTGGGGGGTTGATCCAGCAGAGACTGGTAGAACGTGTCGATGTAGTCTTGATCTTTGGCGTCACGGACAAACAGCGCGCTGCCATAGCACTGATCAATACCCCGCACACCAAGGTAGTTACCAACCATCTGACGAAAGCTTCCGTACTTAATATGAGTGACGTTGGCATCATTCAGCTTGGCAAAATGGAATTTTGCGCCTGTTACATCAGCATATGTCAAATCGGCCGAGGAAAGGTCGGCCTGCGATAGATCAGCTCCCCTTAGGTCGGCACCGGAAAGATTCGCTTGATGAAAGTTCACTCGACGCAGATCTGCGCCACGGCAGTCCGTCGATGACAGATCAGCCTGCGAGAAATCAGCTTCATGTAGCACTGCGCCTCGCAGGTCAGCCTTATAGAGCGCCGCTCCCCGCAAATCAGCGCTCGCGAGCTCCGCATTAGATAGATTGGACTTCTTCAGATTGGCTCTGGCCAGCGCGCCACGAAAAAAATCTGCGTGAGAAAGATCCAGAGAAGAAAGATCGAGTTCGCTCAGGTCCGCTTCGCTGAGGTTTGCGTGCTTCAACAATGCAGGCTCTTTTGCCAATGCACGTAGCGCGCGGACGCGTTCCTCTCCCCCAGCCAGAACCGCAGCCCTAAACTTCTCTTGAGAAAACTCCCAGCTTTCACTTTCAACGTTGCTGTTCAATCTTTGATCCAAGCCCCGATCTTTTCCAGCAGTCTGGTCAGCTCGACCGGCTTAGTGTCGTACTCGTCGCATCCAGCCTCAAGCGCCTTTTCCTTGTCGCCTGCCATCGCGTGCGCTGTCAGTGCGATGATGGGAATGTCCTTGGTCGATGCATCGTCTTTGAGCGCGCGCGCTGCGTCCCAGCCATCAACGACGGGTAAGCTCATATCGAGTAGAATAAGGTTCGGCTGCATCGATTTTGCCATGTCGATGCCTTGCTGTCCGTCGATGGCAATCTCGACGTCGAACCCGCGTTTCTTCAATCTTCGCGAAAGCATGTCACGGTTGAGCTCGTTGTCTTCAACCAGTAGGATTCTGGCCATATGACCCCCTCGCAATTTGTTTTATCCTAGGGTTTTAGGCGTCTTCTGGCAATTGATCTTTAGATCGCCCCTTTTTGGTCTACGATAGACTGGACCATTTTCCGTAAATGGATGTCGAGCATCGTTTCGAACTGATCCAGAGTTTCGAAAATGTGGAAAGCCGCAGCGTATGTCCCGTCTTGCCCCATCAGCATCCGCTCGCGGTACTCGTTAAGCAATTCTATTTGTTCCAGACGGCTCAAAACCGCGGCGCGATCTTCCAGCGAAACTTCTGGGAAGCCCGACTTGAGATAGAGGAGCATCTCAGGCTTGCCTGTCGCCTTGTGACCTCCCAGAGCATCTTCGAATTCGAATACGGTTCCCGATTCATATGCGGTCCCGTCGTCCCGACAAATATCCGGCGGCAAAGGCGAGCCGATGCGCGACCACAGGACACCAAGATAGATGTCAGCTTCACGGGGGGGGTGGATCTGAGCCTGAAAAGTCTCGGTAACCAGCAACGGTTCTTCTTCCCACAGGATCGGCACGAGGAGCGCCCGGCCGGAAAACTCGTCGTTGAGACGACCGAGAACCATTTTCGCAACCTGACGTTCCGGGATGACGTCTCCAGGGGATGAAATGAAGACTTTGATCTGGCGCGCGGCATTTTGCCGAAGCCTGATCTTTTCGAGCGCTGCGTTGATCCGCGCAATAAGCAGGACGGGATTGAAGGGCTTGGCGATGTAATCCTCGGCGCCGCTCAGAACACACTTCACCATAACGTTGGATGCGTCGGATGCCGACAACATGATCACCGGAATCTTCCGTGTCTTCCGGGACTCTTTGATTGCATGCAGGGTCTCCAACCCTGACATCTCCGGCATCATGTAGTCCAGGAGGATGAGATCGAACGGCCTTCGGTCCAAGAGGTGTAGAGCATCCTTCCCCGACCCTACCGCTGTTGCGTTGTATCCGCCGCGTGTCAGGCGGCGGCACAAGAGTTCGCGGTTCAAAAGGTCATCGTCGACAACAAGCACATTGCCGCCGATGCCTGTGATGGCGCTGGTTGCCTGGTCAATCGCCTCCTGATCGGTGGTCGCATCGTTTTCGGTCGCAAGCTGTTCCCTTTCCAGAAGCATACTGCCAATTGCCTCGATCAACCCCAATACCGCTTTCTCAGCATTATTTATTCGGGACAGATCGTCACCGAGAAAGTCGTCCCCCCGTTCGACGGCATCCTCTCGGATCATTTCAGTGTAGCCGCCGATGTGGTTAAGTTGCAGTCGGAGCGCGTATTGCGTTTCAGCAAAGTCGATCTCCTCGATCGACTTCTTTTGCGCATTGAGATGTTGATCGATAATGGCCAGCATCTTTTGACCGGCTCCGAGAATAGCGGATAGATCGTGGCCGTATGCCCGACGCTGTTCTTCTGTCAGATCCTCCTCAATCAATTCAGCGTAGCCGATGATATGCCCGATCGGTGTCCTCAGCTCGTGCCTGAGCTCGGCCAGGCGACCCTCGAAACTAACGATCTGATTGCCCGAGCCGGCCATTTCTATCCGGCAGCTGGGGGTTCGTGTTCGCGGTGGAACCTATGAACCGTCCACATATAAATCTCGATCAATGCACGATCAGCCAGATCTCGAATGATCTTCTGGCCGTCTGCGAGATTGGTCGTCTGACCAATTTCATGGGCCGCGGTACGGAAAAATCCTGATTGATTGGCATATTGCCACAGCAGTTCACGTGTCGCCATCTTCCCTTGATAGAGCTCCCAGATTGCCGCCCAGAGCGGCAATAGACCCATAAAGAATACGAGCCAAGCTTTGCCATCAAACCCCATCATTTCGAGATGTATCAAAGATTTCTTGAAGAAGATCAGCGCCAGAGCCCCAATGACGGAACCAACGAGCAACGCCAACTTCGCAGTTTCCAGTCGGCTATGCTGGATGTGAAGCAAATGTCGCTTTTTTTCGAAGTAGCCAAGCTGGTCGCTGATCCAAATCCGATTGACGGTGCCGAGGATATTCTCAGGTCTCTCATGCCCGAAATAAACAACTGGCTCAGAAATCCGGATCGCTTCCTGCAGCCATTCGAACCGGTGAAATTCATTGACCGACACCATCCCCAATAATCGGCGTGGGTTATAGCTGTCGCCTGCACCGGAAAGGATGAGAAAATACTGAACTCTGAACGTCTCTGCCAAGGCGCGATAGGCCAAATGCTTGGCATGAAGATGCATTCGGCGCGTGTATCTGAAGCCAAGATATCCGGCCACAAAGAGCGCTATGTAAACAAAAAGCAGATTCCGATCCGCCAGAAGTTTCGCATAGACGAGGAAAGCCAGGCCCATGGCCCCCGCCAGCATGCCGAAGAGCGCGAACATCAAGTGAGACCGCGATTGGTAGGATCGGGCGATCTGGTCTACTCGCACAAACTCATCGTTCAATCCCGCGAGTTCGGTTGATTTGTTTGTGAATTCACTGTCGCCGAGGCCGTATGCTGGCAGGTCGGCCCCCTGACCAGAGGTCCGCTCTTCAAAATAATCATCGAACCCCCTCCAGCGTTTCACAATGCTTTGCGGCACGCTGTCTGACAACCAAAAGCAGTCGAGGTTCGAGTTCGAAATCATGTATGTTGTGTGATTTGTTGGCAGCTTGCTGGCTTTTGATCTTCGTTCCACCGGAACCCACACAACCAGATTGCCACAACCTTCCACTTGTTCTCCGGCATGCGATATTTCGCTGAGATTTTGGGAATTGTCGTCGCTCAGATACCTGAATATCACGTCGGAGGTGCCGCCTTGCAGCCCAATTCTCTCGCCGTCCCATCCGGCGATCAGAATATTTGAACGCCGCACGA
>CAXQAV010000392.1:0-2471 GCA_964221795.1 Luminiphilus sp.
CATGTTCGGCAGGCTCAAGGACTGGAGGCGCGTGGCTACCCGCTATGACCGCTGTCCGAAAGTCTTCCTCTCAGCCATCGCCCTCGCAGCAACCGTCATCTACTGGTTATGAATCCTGACCCTAGGCTTCAGCATCATTAAGGTTCAGAGCCAGAAGGTGACGGCGGCGGCAAGCGCGATGGCTGAGAGGAAGACTTTCGGGCATCTGTCGTAACGGGTGGCGACACGCCGCCAAGGCGTCACCGTCGGCCCGATCTGCGACATCTCGAATCTGGTCGATCATCCCTATATTCGTGGCCGCGGCGTTTCGCAGGATTACGAATACGACAGCATGGAGCGCCTGCCGATGCAGCAGAACTTTCCGCGCCTGAGCACCACGCAGGGCGCTGTACGCGCGTCTGCGCCGAGGCTCGGTCACCACACCTCAGAAATCCAGGCCGAACTTGGCTTCGACGACCCAGGCACAGCCCGTGCCGCCGGGGAAGCAGCGTGACCATGTAGCGCTCCCCACTGTTCATACCGTTTTTGGAAGAGATGTTCATCGCCAAGGCCGCAAGCCGCGGCGCCGATGCCGTCGTTCTCGACTTTGAAGCCAATGTGATCGAAGGCGTTTCGGCGATTGGTCTGCCCCCTACGCCTCGTTGACCTTGGAGTCGGGCGCAGCCCCCACTTGGGTCAACTGATCGAACTTGAAGGTCCGCTTTCGAGAAGCCCTTCGCGCCCGCCGCACATTCACCGCTTCGCCTTGTATGAAGATCCGCTTCGGGCTGGCTCGAGCCAATCACGGTTAGCCAGGAACGCTGCCGCGGCGGGCAGCTTGGTGCTGCACCGCTGCAAGGCAGCAGAGAGCCCTAATCACTGCGGTTTGCCAGGCTGAGTTCGCGCGTGCAGCAAGGTTCCTCCCGTCGCTAACGGCCCACAGCCGACGTCCAACGACCACCAGCGTCGCTGCGGTGCGGCCCGACAGAGGAGACGTTCGCTGCAACCGCGAAATCAGATGACGGGCGAATTCGCCCTATGCGCAACCTTCCGAGCCTTCACCGCAGTTGCTCAAATGTCCGCTTGCAGCGCTTTCAGTCACCCGCATCGGTAAACAAATATGCGCAAGATTCGGGTCGAGTTCAGGTATTCTAGGTGTAAGCATGCTCTTGCCACTTAAAGTTGAGTGTATGGAAATGAACATCAGACAAAAACTGGCTGAGAATGAATGGAAGGGCGAAATCGGCTTTACCATTGAAAGCCGCGAGCTCGAACGCGTGGTTGCCAGAATGCCGGTGGCCGAAGCCGCAAAGAACCCATTTGGAACGATGCACGCCGGCGCCTTGATCTGGTTTGCCGATATCGCAGCAACCTTGTGTGCAATCGGCGAACTGGACAGCATTGGTGAAGACGGGTCGGGTTTCCCGCTCGCCGTTGATCTTCATACAGTCCTGTCGGGCAATGAAAAGGCGGGCGATTTGATTGCAACCTCCACGACGGTCAAACGCGGCGGCAGACTCATTGTCATTCGCACCGAGGTGCGCGGAGAGACAGGACGTCTGCTGATCGACATGACAACCACGCATCTGCGCGCCGGTTGACGAATTGCAAAAGCACCCGCCATTCTTGTGGCGGGCACTCTATTCATAACCTCAAGCCGTCGTCAGGAAGTCCGTCAGCTGATCAATGGTCGCTTCATCCGTGCGTCCATTGGTGACGCAGGCCCGCAAAACCGGATTGCCCTCGAACACCGCCTTGGAAATCCAGAACCGGCCATCTGCGTGAACCGCATCGACATAGCGTTGCACGGCGTCGTGCCCTTCCGGCGGGACCATGCAACTTACCCCCATGAAAGACCGGTTTGCCTCTGTCCAACCCGCCTTCTTCAGGTTGTCCGTGAACCGGCTGGTCAGCCGGATGCAGCGTTCCACATGGTCGCCGTAGCCGTCCCATCCCGCGGCCCCGAGAGCGAGGAACAGGCGCAATCCCACAAAGCGGCGCGACCACTGATTGGAATTCACGTAGAAATCCTTGGCTGCCTCGCTTTCTGGCATGTAGCTGGCCGAGATCCGGAAAACCTGTGCCGGTATGTCAGGGTGCGAGGTCAGGAACATGCCGGCCCCCATTGTGGTGGCGAACCATTTATGGGCGTCAATCGTGATCGAATCCGCCTGTTCAATGCCATCCAGCACAGACCGCCTTGCCGTGCTGGCAATCATCGCACCACCCCAAGCCGCGTCAACGTGAAACCACATGCCGTGCGCTTGCGCCAAAGCACTGCAAGCTTTGAGCGGGTCAATCATCCCGGCATTCGTGGTGCCAGCCGTGGCCACGATCAGGACCGGAACGCAGCCGCTTTTCAGATCCTCATCAATGGCGGTCGCAAGACAACCCACATCCAACTGGCCCTGACCATCGGTTGCGATTAATCGGACGGCGTTGCGCCCGATGCCTGCCGAATGCGCCATCTTCAACCATGCAAGGTGGCTTTC
>CAXQAV010000393.1:0-4086 GCA_964221795.1 Luminiphilus sp.
GCCGCCATCGGTGACAAGGACGCGGTAGGTCCCGCGCTTGATCAGCGCCTCGGCTCCTTCGGCAGCGCTAGCAAAGCTGGTCTGGCAGAGCAGCCCCGCCTCTTCGAGATTGACATAAACCGTGGCCGTCGGGTGATCGACCAGTGCCAGCAGCCGCTCTGCCTTGCCGGGCGAAGCGGGGGCGACACGCAGGTCGGCCCCTCTGAAACGCGGCGAAACCGCGATCTTTTGCAGCAGTTCCTCGGTCAGGTTGCCGTCGAGCGCGACGATCCCCGAAAATGGCGCGTCATCGCTGCCGAGGCGTCCGTCCGCCATGGGGCGCAGGATCTTGTCACCCGCCGCTTCGAGTGAATGCGCGTCGGCAACCGCGGCAATCAGCCCGTTCGCCCCTTCAATCGCCATATAGACATCTGTGGGCAAATCCTCTGAGCGATAGATATGGTCGCAGACCATGCCCATACGCTGCGCCTCGCCGATCAGTTCCTCACCCTCGGCATCGCGCCCGATGGTCGTCAGGAGGGCAGGAGTCATGCCAAAGCGGCGCAGTGTCATGGCAATATTCATTGCCACACCACCAGGCAGGCGCGTGATACGCCCCGGCACATCGGACCCGACACGCATGTGACTAGCTGTGCGCCCGATCACATCCCAGAGCACCGAACCGATGCAAATAACATCTGCTGTTTTTGTCATAGGCTGCTGATGGCCCAAAGCGCTCTCAGGCGCAATACGCGCGGGAGCAATGGGAGACTATTCCGGCACCGCAAATGTCAGATTGGCCCATAGCGTTTCCCAGACGGTTCCCGTTGTCGCACTTTCCTCTGCATTGGGTTCGCGCAGGACTACGGCATCAACCATATACTGGTATCCCGGTTTGACGGGGAATGTCCCGATCCCCTCGGCATTCGTGCGGTAGAGGCTGATCTCGACATTGCCGGACGCGTCCTTCTCGAAAATTTCAATCTGAGTGTCGGCGCGCACGTCGTTGCGATAGAACACCTGCACCCGCATCCCGTCCAAGAGATCATCTGTGTAGGGGTTGGTCAGTGCGACGATCTCGGTCTCGAGGCCAACGCGCCGGTCCGCTCCTTCGGAATTGCCGACACCGACCAGGGTTTTGGAATAGCGCGAATAAAGCTCGCCGAAGTTTTCCGTCGGCAGGCCACGGGCCTCGTGGACACTTAGGATATCACCTAGGTCCTTATGATCGACAAAGCGCTGGAACTTTTCCCAGTTCTCGTAGTTCACGGTCGCATTGCGCGCCTGATAGGCGGCAATATGCAGCCCTTCGCCAAGCGGTTCGACGTTGAGCGCTGGCGAATCCCCTGGACGCCCCCGCACGCGATCGGCCTGTTCTCCGTTAAAAAGTACAAAATTCTCAAAACGTTGCGGCAGAAAGGGAAGTTTCGCCCCCGCAAACTCTTCCCCATTGACAAGATGGCCTTCCAGTCTAACGTCCGCCTCGACCTGGTAGGCCAGCGGTTCAATCCAGAATTCATGGGCCGCGACGGGCGAGGCCAAAAGACCAAGAATGAGGGGAAGAAAACGCATGAGACCATCCTTTGCTGCTACAGGCAAACTGTCATGGGCACGGTTGGTGTCAAGCGTTCTGCTGGTCTGGTTCACAATGGCGTCAATGGCGCAGGCCCATGAGGTGCTGCCCTCGATCGCGGATGTGCGCAGTGTTGACGGTGAACTGCAGTTCGAAGTGCGGGCCAATCTGGAGAGCTTTCTGGCAGGCATCGACCTGACGGAAGTTTCCGATACCAACGAAAGTGCGCAGGCCGCGACCTACGATGAACTTCGTGCTCTTGCGCCGGAAGTCTTGGCCGAGCAGTTCCGCGCCTTCTGGCCACAATTTGCCGAAGGTCTGAATATCTCGGCAGATGGGATGCCGCTGGCTGCGGAGCTTGGCAGCGTCAACGTCGGTCCGGTTGGCGATGTCGAGATCGTGCGCTCATCCACAATCAACTTCTCCGCCGCTTTACCCGACGGGGCGAGCACCGCGACTGTCGGCTGGGCCCCGCAGTTTGGCGTTCTTGTCCTGCGCCAGATGGATGTGCCGGAACCCTATGACGGCTATCTCGAAGCCGGAGCGCTGTCCGAGCCGATCGCCCTCGGCGGCGGCAGTCAGGCAACCAGCTGGGAAACATTCGTCGACTATATACCTGTGGGCTTTGACCACATCGTGCCAAAGGGCCTCGACCATATTCTCTTTGTGCTGGCGCTGTTCTTTCTGGCGGCACGCGCGCGGCCACTGATCCTGCAGATTTCGCTTTTCACGCTGGCCCATACAATCACGTTGGCGTTGACGGCGCTGGGATATGTGAGCCTGCCGGGATCGATCGTCGAGCCTTTGATTGCAGCCTCAATCGTCTTTGTCGCAGTCGAGAACGTCTGGGCGCGCGATATCAGCCGCTGGCGTCCCTATATCATCTTTGGCTTCGGGCTGCTGCACGGCATGGGCTTTGCCTCGGTGCTCGCCGAATTCGGCCTGCCGGAGGGAACCTTCATCGCAGCACTGATCGGCTTTAACGTCGGCGTTGAAATGGGCCAGCTTTTTGTCATCGCGATCATGTTCCTCTGTGTCTGGCAGGCGCTGCGGATCGACCGCGGGGCAAGCGAGATCGGGCGGGCCTTTGCGATCTATCTAGCTCTGCTGGTCAGCGCTGTCGGTCTGAGCTTGCTGAACCCTGCGGCACTCGTCGCAGTCCTCGAAAACCCTGTCTGGGTCTTTGGTGCTCCACTTTCTGCAATCTTTGCGCTTTGCATGCTCTCGATCCAGCTGCGTGATCAGGTGGACGCCTACCGCCGGCTCGTGGCCACACCCGCATCGCTCGCGATTGCGGCTGTCGGGGCCTACTGGTTTGTGGAGAGGGTCTTTCTCTAGGCCCTTTCTTCTTTCTCCCAAGAAACTCCCGCCGGAGACATGCTAAGGCTTGCAACCGGCGCGAACCGCCGCTATGAGGCGCGCACTTAATCCCGCAGGCGGGGGCGGGTCCGATGGGGAGACATCCCAAAGGATCCACCGGTTGGCTAAAGCTGATCCCCCGCTGAGGCAGAAACCGGAAAAGGAAAACGACATGGCTCTTCCCGAGTTCACCATGCGTCAGCTGCTTGAAGCAGGCGTACACTTTGGTCACCAGACCTCGCGCTGGAACCCCAAGATGGACAAATACATCTACGGTTCGCGCAATGGCATCCACATCATGGACCTGACACAGACCGTTCCAATGCTGGATCAGTCCCTGCAGGTCATCCGCGAGACCGTCGCCAAGGGCGGCCGCATCCTCTTCGTCGGCACCAAGCGTCAGGCTGCAAAGCCGATCATGGAAGCCGCCGAGAAATCCGCACAGTTCTACATGAACCACCGCTGGCTGGGCGGCACGCTCACCAACTGGCAGACTGTTTCGCAGTCGATCAGCCGCCTGAAGGCCATCGACGAAGCCGCTGCCGAAGGTTTCACCGGTCTAACCAAGAAAGAGCGTCTGGGCATGGAACGCGAGCAGGCCAAACTGCAGGCCTCGCTGGGCGGTATCCGCGAAATGGGCGGTGTGCCTGATCTTCTGTTCATCATCGACGTGAACAAGGAAGACCTCGCTATCGCCGAAGCAAACAAGCTGGGCATCCCGGTTGTGGCCGTTGTCGACACCAACTGCTCGCCCGAGGGGGTGGACTATGTGATCCCTGGCAACGATGACGCCGCACGCGCCATCGCGCTCTACACCGACCTGGCAGCCCGCGCGGCTCTGGACGGCATGACCGCACAACTCGGCGCCGCTGGCGTTGACATGGGCGCCATGGAAGAGCTGGCTGAAGAAGTTCTCGCCGAAGAAGCGACTGCTGAATAAGCTCAACCACATTTGATCAGGGCAGGGGCCTCGTGCCCCGCCCGATCTGACACATACGCTCTTAAGGAGAAGTAATATGGCTATCACCGCTGCAATGGTGAAAGAACTGCGCGACAGCACTGGCGCAGGCAGGATGGACGCAAAAAAAGCGCTGACCGAAACAGATGGCGACATGGAAGCTGCGGTAGACTGGCTGCGCACGAAGGGCCTCGCGAAGGCTGCCAAGAAATCCGGC
>CAXQAV010000394.1:0-4946 GCA_964221795.1 Luminiphilus sp.
GTGGTCATGATGGGCCGCTATGGTCACATGGGGTTTTTCCGCAGACCCAAAGCAGCGGACCATGCTGCCGTCTCTGAGGCGCTGGCGCGGGTTAATATGGCCGACTTCCGCCATCGGCAGATCGGCGAGCTATCAGGCGGTCAGCGCAAGCGTGTCTTCCTCGCCCGTGCGCTGGCGCAGGAAGGAAAAGTGATCCTGCTGGACGAACCATTCACCGGCGTCGATGTGCAGACCGAAGAGGCGATCATCGCCTTGCTGCGCGATCTGCGCGACGAGGGCCGCGTGATCCTTGTTTCGACACACAACCTCGGGTCGGTGCCGGAATTCTGCGACCGCACGATCCTGGTGAAAGGCACGGTGTTGGCCTATGGGCCGACCGCCGAGACCTTTACCCATGACAACCTCGAGACCGCCTTCGGCGGCGTGCTGCGGCACTTCGTGCTGGGCGGGTCCGACCTACATGACGACGATGACAGCCGCTTGATCCGCGTGATCACCGACGACGAACGGCCCTTTGTGGTCTACGGCGAGGAGACACCCGTCGCGGATGAAGACAAGGATAAGGTCAAGTAATGGACCTTATCCTCGAACCCTTCGGCTACGGCTACATGTTCAACGCGATGTGGGTCAGCGCACTTGTGGGCGGGGTCTGTGCGTTTCTCTCGGCCTATCTGATGCTCAAAGGCTGGTCGCTGATCGGCGACGCGCTGAGCCATTCGATCGTGCCGGGTGTGGCGGGGGCCTATATTCTGGGGCTGCCTTTCGCGCTGGGAGCCTTTGCCGCCGGAGGGCTGGCGGCGGGGGCGATGCTGTTTCTCAACCAGCGGTCGGGGTTGAAGGAAGACACGATCATCGGGCTGATCTTTACGTCCTTCTTCGGGCTTGGGCTTTTCATGGTGTCGCTGAACCCCACCTCGGTCAGCGTCGAGACCATCACCATGGGCAATATCCTTGCGATCACCCCTGCCGATACGCTGCAACTGGCAATCATCGGCTTTGTGACGCTGGCGGTGCTGTTGGCGAAATGGAAAGACCTGATGGTCGCCTTTTTTGACGAAAACCATGCGCGGTCCATTGGTCTCAGGCCGGATGTGTTGCGGATCGGGTTCTTCACGCTGCTGTCCGCCTCCTGTGTGGCGGCCCTGCAGACGGTAGGGGCCTTCCTTGTCATTGCGATGGTCGTAACACCGGGAGCCACGGCCTATCTGCTGACCGACCGCTTTCCGCGCCTCCTGATCCTGAGCGTCAGTATCGGTGCGGGCACCAGTTTTGTCGGCGCCTACGCCAGCTATTTCCTTGACGGCGCAACGGGCGGGATCATTGTCAGCCTGCAAACCGTGATCTTTCTTGCAGCGTTCTTTTTCGCGCCCAAGCACGGGTATCTGGCGGCACGCCGCCGTGCAGCCGAGGCGTTGCAGTCATGATGGATACGCTGCTTTTCCCTTTCCAGTTTGCGTTTATGAACAACGCCTTCCTGATGATGGCGTTCATCGCGGTGCCGACGAGCCTCTTGTCGTGCTTTTTGGTCCTCAAGGGCTGGTCGCTGATGGGGGATGCGATCAGCCATGCGGTGCTGCCGGGGATTGTCGCGGCCTATGTGGTAGGCATTCCGCTTCTGGTCGGGGCCTTTATGGCGGGCATGGTCTGCGCGCTGGCGACGGGATTTCTCGCAGGCAACAGCCGTGTGAAGCAGGACACCGTGATGGGCGTTGTCTTTTCGGGGATGTTCGGGTTCGGGCTGGTGCTGCACAGCAAGATCCAGACCGACATGGACCTGCACCACATCCTCTTCGGGAACATGCTCGGGGTGAGTGGTGCCGATCTCTGGACTGCTGGCACAATCGCTGCCGTTGTGGCCGCGATCATTATCGCCAAGCGGCGCGAGTTCATGCTCCATACCTTTGACCCCGTTCAGGCGCAGGCCGTTGGGCTGCGTGTGGGCTGGCTGCATTACGGGCTGCTGGCGATGATCTCGCTGACGATCGTGGCGACCCTTTCGGCGGTGGGGATCATTCTGGCCATCGGTCTGCTGATTGCCCCGGGAGCCATCGCGTTTCTTGTGACCAAGCGGTTGATGCTGATGTTGCCGATTGCTGTCGGTGTGACAGTCTTTGCAGGGATTACGGGGGTGTATGCCAGCTTCTTTCTCGACAGCGCGCCTGCGCCGACGGTGATCCTCGTGCTGACGCTGATCTTTATCTTGGCTTTCATCCGCGCAAATCTGAAGGTCCGGCAGGTCCAAGCACAGGCGATTTCCGAGCAATAAGTTTTCCTGCCTCACCCTCTAGCGCAGCGATCCTAAATCGATATAGTTTGCGCTAACAAGCAGGGAGGCTTCTATGAAAACCATCAAGGGTCCAGGTCTGTTTCTGGCGCAATTCGCAGGTGATGAGGCGCCGTTCAGCACGTGGGACGGGATCACCAAATGGGCTGCCGACTGCGGCTATGCCGGTGTGCAGGTGCCCAGCTGGGACGGGCGGTTCTTTGATCTGGCCAAAGCCGCCGAGAGCAAGACCTACTGTGACGAATTCAAAGGGCAGGCCGAGGCCAATGGCGTGACCGTCACCGAGCTATCGACCCATCTGCATGGGCAGCTGGTCGCGGTGAACCCCGCCTATGACACGGCTTTTGATGCCTTTGCTGCGCCTGAAGTTCAGGGCAACCCCGCCGCACGGCAGGCATGGGCCGTCGATCAGGTGAAGAAGGCGCTGAGCGCCTCCAAGAATCTTGGCCTGACAGAAATGGCGACCTTCTCGGGCGCACTGGCCTGGCCCTATGTCTATCCTTGGCCGCAGCGCCCCGCGGGTCTGGTCGAGATGGCTTTCGACGAACTCGCCACCCGTTGGCGGCCGATCCTTGATCATGCCGACGCCTGCGGCGTCGATGTCTGCTATGAGATCCACCCCGGCGAGGACCTGCACGACGGTGTGACCTTCGAGATGTTCCTTGAGCGTGTGGGCGGGCATGCGCGTTGCAACATGCTCTATGATCCGTCGCATTATGTGCTGCAGTGCCTCGACTATCTGGATCACATCGACATCTACAAGGACCGCATCAAGATGTTCCATGTGAAGGACGCCGAGTTCAATCCGACAGGGCGGCAGGGTGTCTATGGCGGCTACCAGTCCTGGGTGGACCGTGTGGGGCGATTCCGTTCGCTTGGTGACGGGCAGGTGGATTTCGCGGCGATCTTTTCAAAGATGGCCGCCAACGATTTCGGCGGATGGGCCGTGGTCGAATGGGAATGTGCGCTGAAACACCCCGAGGATGGCGCCCGCGAAGGCGCGCAATTCGTCAAGGACCACATCATCCGCGTGACCGAGCGCGCCTTTGATGATTTTGCCGGTGGCGATGTGAATGAAGCGACGAACCGCCGGATGCTGGGCATCTGATGGACGCCTCCGGCGGGAGTATTTTGGGCAAAATGATGAGGAGAGTGGCGCGATGAGACCAATCCGTTTGGGCATGGTAGGGGGCGGCAATGACGCCTTTATTGGCGGGGTACACCGGATTGCATCACGCATTGACGGGCGGTTTCAGCTGGTCGCGGGGGCGCTGTCCTCGACACCGGAAAAGGCGCGGGCCTCGGGGGCGGCACTGGGGCTGGATCCCGCACGCACCTATGACGACTTCAAGGCGATGGCGATCCGCGAGGCGCGCCTGAAAGACGGGATCGAGGCGGTTGCGATTGTCACCCCGAACCACGTTCACTATGCTGCTGCCCGCGAGTTCCTCAAACGCGGCATCCATGTCATCTGCGATAAGCCGCTGACGGCGACCATGGCCGAGGCCAAAAAGCTGGTGAAAGCCGCCGAGGAGAGCGACGCGCTCTTCGTTCTGACCCATAACTATACCGGCTATCCCCTGATGCGGCAGGCACGCCAGATTGTCGCCGAAGGCCGTTTGGGCAAGATCCGTGTGGTGCAGGTTGAATATGCGCAGGACTGGCTGAGCAAGGCCGATGACAGCAAACAGGCGGCCTGGCGCACGGATCCAGCGCGGTCGGGGATTGGCGGATCGACAGGCGATATCGGCACCCATGCCTTCAACCTTGCCAGTTTTGTCACAGGGCTGGAACTGGAAAGCCTTTCGGCAGATTTGCAGGCCTTTGTGGGCGGGCGTCCGCTGGACGACAACGCCCATGTAATGATGCGCTTCGCCGGTGGCGCGCGCGGGATGCTCTGGTGTTCTCAGGTCGCCCCGGGCAACGAGAACGGGTTGCGTCTGCGGGTCTATGGCGAAAAGGCCGGGCTCGAATGGGCGCAGGAAAACCCCAACCAGCTGTGGTTCACGGAACTGGGCCAGCCCAAGCAGCTTTTGACCCGTGGCGGCGCGGGGGCCACCAGTGATGCCGCCCGCGTGACGCGCATTCCCGGCGGTCATCCCGAAGGCTATCTGGAAGGTTTCGCGACGATCTTCCGCGAGGCCGCAGACGCGATTGAAGCGCACCGCGAGGGCCGCGCAGTCGGCACGGATGTGCTCTATCCCACCGTTCAGGACGGGTTGAAAGGCATGCAGTTCGTCGATGCCTGCGTGCGCTCGTCCAAGCGCGATGGAGCCTGGGTTAGCCTCGCCTAGCGGCCCAGGCGGCGTGCGATCATCTCGGAGAGTTGCACCAGTGCGGCGGACTGCGCCGCGCTGATGCTGGCCAAGGACTGGTCAGCCATGGCGACGCGGATGTCGAAACTGTCGGCAGTATTGCGGAAGTCACGCCCGTCGCCGCCTACATAGAACTGCCCCGTCAGGCGGAAGTTTCCGTCCGCGCCCGCGAGCATCTGGGACACCTGCACATCGATGGAGGCATTCGGCAGGCCGACAAACGGCCATGGCTCGGGCCCGACTGTCGTATCGAGGATGTCGGACAGGCTTTGCGTCAGGAACAGGGTGACAGCCCTTTCCGGTTCATCCGCCCAAAGCACATCGTCATTCGTCGCAATCAGCCCGCC